>CAZVCZ010000033.1:0-15033 GCA_964626275.1 uncultured Bifidobacteriaceae bacterium
CGGTTCAGGAGCAGTTGATCGTCGAGCTCTACTCCAAGTAGCAATCCCCGCGTCCGGAACACCACCGGACGAACCTGCAATCTGCGACGTCAAATAGCGGTCGTCGCCGAAAGGACGAAACGAAGTGCTGATCTCACAGCGGCCCACGCTCAGCGAAGAGTCCGTACACGATTTCCGCTCGCGGTTCATCCTCGAGCCCCTCGAGCCGGGATTCGGCTACACCCTCGGCAACTCCCTGCGTCGAACCCTGTTGTCCTCCATCCCCGGAGCAGCGGTCACCAGCATTCGCATCGACGGTGTGCTGCATGAGTTCACGACCATCCCCGGTGTGAAGGAAGACGTCACCGAACTGATCCTGAACATCAAGCAGCTCGTGGTGTCCTCCGAGCATGACGAGCCGGTGGTGATGTATCTGCGCAAGCAGGGCCCCGGTGCTGTCGTGGCTGCCGATATCGCCCCGCCCGCCGGAGTCGAGGTGCACAATCCCGAACTGCACCTGGCGACGCTGAACGGCAAGGGCAAGTTGGAGCTGGAACTCGTCGTCGAGCGTGGTCGCGGCTACGTCTCCGCGGCGTTGAACAAGCAGCCCGGCCAGGAGATCGGTCGCATCCCCGTCGACTCGATCTACTCCCCGGTGCTCAAGGTCACCTACAAGGTGGAGGCGACCCGCGTCGAGCAGCGCACCGACTTCGACCGCCTTGTCATCGATGTCGAGACCAAGCCGTCAATGCGGCCGCGCGATGCGATGGCCTCGGCCGGCAAGACCCTGGTGGAGTTGTTCGGACTCGCACATGAGTTGAACGTCGACGCCGAGGGCATCGACATCGGGCCATCCCCGGCTGACGCCTTTGCCGCCGAGCAGTTGTCGACGCCGATCGAGCAGCTCGATCTCACCGTCCGGTCGTATAACTGCCTGAAGCGCGAAGGCATCCACACCGTGGGCGAGTTGATCTCGCGCAGCGAGGCCGATCTGCTCGATATCCGCAACTTCGGCTCGAAGTCCATCGACGAGGTCAAGGTCAAGCTCGACACCCTCGGCCTGGCGCTGAAGGACAGCCCGCCCGGATTCGATCCCGGTGCTGCGGTCTACTTCGGCGACGAGGACGACGACAACCTCGGCTTCGTCGAAGACGAGCAGCTGTAGTTCACCGCCACCCGCACTTTGTCCCTGTAGCCCCAAGGAGTCATCGAGATGCCCACGCCCACGAAGGGTCGCCGCCTGGGTGGCGGACCTGCCCACGAACGCCTCATGCTCGCGAACCTGGCCACGGCCCTGTTCGAGCACGGTCGAATCACCACCACCGAGGCGAAAGCCAAGCGGCTGCGTCCGCTCGCCGAACGCATGATCACCTTCGCCAAGCGCGGTGACCTCGCGGCGCGGCGCCGGGTGCTCGCGGTCGTGCGGGACAAGTCGGTCGTGCACACGCTGTTCACCGAGATCGGCCCGAACTATGCCGGTCGTCCCGGCGGCTACACCCGCATCACCAAGATCGGTCCCCGCAAGGGCGACAACGCCCCGATGGCGGTCATCGAACTCGTCGAGCCGCTGACCGAGGCCGTCGTGGCCGAGGCCACCGGAGCCACGAAGCGTGCCGCCAAGGAGGCCGCAGCAGCGACGACGGCGGCCGCGGCCGCCACGGCGGCGCAGGCTGAGGAGGCAGCGGAGGACGCTGTGGAGGCCGACGCTGCTGAGGGTGCTGAGGAGCCCGGCGAGGACACCGCGGCGGTTGCCGAGGCGGAGGAGACCGCCGAGGTCGAGGCTGAGGTCAGCGAATCCGCGACCGAGCGCGCCGAGGAGATCGCCGAGGCTGCTGCTGCGGAGGAAGCCGACTCCGACGAGCGAGACTCCTGACGGATCGATCGATGCCGTCGCCGGGATTTGCCCGGTGGCGATTGGACATCGCCTACGACGGGTCAGGCTTCCACGGCTGGGCCCGTCAGCCCGGTGTGCGCACCGTCGAGTCCGTGATCACCGATGCCCTGACGACCATCACGGCTGCCACTACCCGTGTGGACGTGACGTGTGCCGGTCGGACCGATGCGGGTGTCCACGCCCGTGGGCAGGTTGCCCATGTCGATCTCCCTGACGGCGAAGGCGCACGAAGCGAGCAAACACTCGGCGAGCCAACACTGTTGCGGCGACTCCAGGGAGTGCTCCCCGATGACGTTGCGGTGACGGCGGCGACGAGGGTGAGCGCGGATTTCGACGCGCGATTCTCCGCGGTGTGGCGCCGCTACGCCTATCGGATCGCAGACTCCTATGCCGCTCGTGATCCCCTGCGCCGAACCGATGTCCTGGAGCACCCACGTTCGCTGGACCTCGAGGCGATGAACGTCGCCGCAGGCTCTCTCCTCGGCGAACATGATTTCGCCGCGTTCTGTCGGGCGCGGGTCGGGGGAACCACGATCCGACGGATCCTGGACTGCGCCTGGAGCAGGGATGGGGCAGGGCGGGCGGTCTTGGATATCCGGGCCGATGCCTTCTGCCACTCGATGGTGCGGTCGGTCGTGGGCGCGCTGATCGCGGTTGGTGACGGTCGGAGGGAGCCGGACTGGGTCGGCGAGATCCTCGATCGTGGCGAGCGCGATCCCGGGGTCCGGGTCATGCCGGCGCACGGATTGACCCTCGAGGAGGTGGGCTACCCCCCGCCGCAGGAGTGGGCGGCTCGCCAGGAGGTCACCAGGGTCCTCCGTGGGGAGTCCGCGGAGGACGACCCCGCTTTGACCGGCAACGACCGATCGCGGTAGTCTCGAGGGTCGTTGTGCCCATCATCGGGCGCCGCCCCTCTCGTCATCGAGGGGGATCCATGTGGGAAGTGAAGGTTCATCTCGTGCGCACGTACTCTCCGAAGCCCGGTGAGATCACCCGCCAGTGGCATGTCATCGACGCCACCGACGTCGTTCTCGGCCGGCTCGCCTCCCACATCGCCACCCTGCTGCGCGGCAAGCACAAGCCGACCTACGCACCCCATGTCGACACCGGTGACTTCGTCGTCGTCATCAACGCGGACAAGGTCGCCCTCACCGGCTCGAAGCGTGAGCAGAAGATGGACCATCGCCACTCCGGATACCCCGGTGGCCTGCGCAGCACCTCCTACGAAACCCTCCTCGAGACCAACCCGCGTCGGGTGATCGAGAAGGCCGTGAAGGGGATGCTTCCGCACAACCGCATCGGCCGCCAGCAACTGTCGAAGTTGAAGGTCTACAGCGGCCCACAGCACCCGCACACCGCACAGCAGCCCCAGCCGTTCACCATCTCGCAGGTCGCTCAGTAGCCCCTTCGGGCACGATGCGCGAAAGGACACCACGTGACCACGCAAACTCCTGAGGTCGAGATCGACGTCGACATCGACGACGAAGCTCCCTCCTCCTATACCTCCGAGACACCGGGCATGGCCCAGGTGTCCGACCGTCCCGTCGTCACCGCCCCCGGCGCTGCGACGGGACGCCGCAAGGAAGCCATCGCACGAGTTCGCCTCGTGCCGGGCACCGGTCGTTGGACCGTCAATGGTCGCGACCTCGAGTCCTACTTCCCCAACCGCGTGCACCAGCAGATCGTCAACGAGCCGTTCGTGACCCTCGGTCAGTCCGGCCGCTACGACGTGATCGCTCGCATCAGCGGCGGCGGAATCTCCGGCCAGGCCGGCGCGTTGCGCCTCGGAGTGGCTCGCGCCCTGAACGAGATCGACACCGAGGGCAACCGTGGTGACCTGAAGCGCTCGGGCTTCCTCACCCGCGATGCTCGCGCGAAGGAGCGCAAGAAGTACGGCCTCAAGAAGGCCCGTAAGGCGCCTCAGTACAGCAAGCGCTAACCGCCGTGGGCCGGCTCTTCGGCACCGATGGGGTCCGCGGCCTCGCCAATGGCGAGATCACCGCGGAGTTGGCCCTGCAGTTGTCGTCGGGGGCTGCACGCGTCCTCGGTGCTCGCACCCAGGGGCGGCCTTTGGCTGTCGTCGGTCGCGATCCTCGCGCCAGTGGTGAATTCCTCGAGGCAGCCGTGGTCGCCGGTCTTGCCGGTGCCGGCATGGACGTTCTCCTTGCCGGGGTGATCCCCACCCCGGGGCTGGCCTATCTCGTGGCCGACGAGGGTGCGGACCTCGGCGTCATGATCTCGGCCTCCCATAATCCGATGCCGGACAACGGCATCAAGTTCTTCTCCGCCGGGGGGCGCAAACTCCCCGACCGGGTCGAGGATGAGATCGAGAAGATCCTCGAGGAGTCATGGCAGCGCCCTGTCGCTGACGCGGTGGGTCGCGTGCGTGAACTCGACAACGCGACGGCTCGATATGTCCAGCACCTTGTCGATGCCGTCCCCCATTCCCTGGAGGGATTGCGGATCGTGGTCGACTGCGCCCATGGAGCTGCGTCTGGTGTCGCGCCCGATGCCCTGCGCCGCGCGGGTGCGGAAGTCACGGCGATCCACTCAACGCCCGATGGACTGAACATCAATGACGGCTGCGGCAGCACCCACATGGGTGATCTGGCCGCCGCTGTGGTCGAGTTGGGAGCTGATGCGGGTATCGCCCACGACGGAGATGCCGACCGGTGTCTCGCGGTCGATGCGACGGGGCAACTCGTCGACGGGGATCAGATCATGGCGATCCTCGCTCTCGCGATGCGCGACGCGGGTGAACTCGCGCGGGACACCGTCGTCGCCACGGTGATGTCCAACCTGGGCTTCGGCCTTGCGATGGAGCAGGCGGGGATCGAGGTCGTGCGCACCGCTGTCGGTGACCGCTACGTTCTCGAGGAGATGCTCGAGCACGGGTATTCCCTCGGCGGGGAGCAGAGCGGACACATCGTGGTGGCGGATCAGGCGACGACGGGGGACGGAGTGCTCACCGCGCTGCTCCTGCTGTCGCGGATGGCGGCCACAGGCCGATCCCTCCAGCAGCTCGCCTCGGTGATGACCCGACTTCCCCAGGTTCTGCTCAATGTGCCCGATGTCGACCGGAGCCGGCTCGATGATCCCGGGGTGCTCGATGAGGTGGCACGGGTCGAGGCTGAGCTCGGGGGCGCCGGTCGGGTGCTCCTGCGCCCCTCGGGCACGGAACCGCTCGTGCGCATCATGGTGGAGGCACCCACGGAGGCTCAGGCATCGGCGGCCGCCGATGCCATTGCCGGAGTGGTCCGCGACCGCCTGTCCCTGCCACGCTGATCCCGTCCTCCGCGTACGCTGGCTGCCATGTGCGGGATCGTGGGCTACGTCGGCGAGAAGCAGGCGCTCGAGGTCGTCGTCGAGGGGCTTCGTCGACTGGAGTACCGCGGCTACGACTCCGCCGGTGTCGCCGTGGTGGCCGATGGTCGACTCCACACCCGCAAGAAGGCCGGCAAACTGGCGAACCTGGAGAGCCTGCTCGGTGAAGATCCGCTCGAAGCGGCCACCCTGGGCATCGGTCACACCCGCTGGGCGACGCATGGGGGACCGACCGACGCCAATGCGCACCCTCATGTCAGCGATGACGGGCGGGTCGCGGTCATCCATAACGGGATCATCGAGAACTTCGCGGAGTTGCGCGATGAGCTCAGTGCGGCCGGGGTGGTGTTGAACTCCGAGACCGACACCGAGGTGGTGGCGCACCTGCTGGCGGCTGAGCTGCCTGCCTGCGGCGGGGATCTATCCGAGGCGATGCGGCGCACCTGCGTCCGTCTTGAAGGCGCCTTCACCCTTGTGGCCGTCGTCGCTGACGATGTCGATGTCGTGGTGGCGGCGCGCCGAAATTCCCCGTTGGTCGTCGGTCTAGGCCAGGGCGAGAACTTCCTCGCCTCCGATGTGGCCGCGTTCGTCTCGCACACCCGAGAGGCCCTCGAACTCGGCCAGGACCAGGTGGTGACGATCTCGCGTGATGATGTGATCGTGACGGACTTCGAAGGAAACCTCGTCGAGGCGACCCCCTTCACCATCACCTGGGATGCCGCAGCCGCCGAGAAGGGTGGCTACGACCTGTTCATGCTCAAGGAGATCGCCGAGCAGCCCAAGGCGGTCTCGGATTCGCTTCGCGGTCGGGTGGGGCGAGACGGTCGGCTCCACCTTGACGAGATGCGCCTGACCGATGCAGATCTTCGCGAGATCGACAAGATCCTCGTCGTCGCCTGCGGCACCGCCTATCACGCAGGCTTGGTGGCGAAGTACGCAATCGAGCATTGGACGCGCATCCCCGTCGATGTGGAACTGGCCAGCGAATTCCGATACCGCGATCCGATCGTCGACTCGCGCATGCTCACCATCGCCATCTCCCAGTCGGGGGAGACGATGGACACGCTCATGGCGCTGCGCTATGCCCGAGAGCAGGGCTCTCGAGCGCTGGCGATCTGCAACACGGTCGGGTCGACGATTCCCCGGGAATCCGATGGCGTGCTCTACACCTACGCCGGACCGGAGATCGCCGTGGCGTCGACGAAGGCCTTCCTCACCCAGATCATCGCGGCCTATCTCGTGGGGCTCTATCTCGCTCAGGTGCGAGGGAACATGTTCGGCGATGAGATCGCCACGGTGCTGCGCGATCTATCGGACATGCCCCAGGCAGTCGACCTGGTCCTCGACACCTCGGAGGGGGTGCAGGAACTCGCGGCGGAGTTGGCCGATGCGAAGTCCGTGCTGTTCATCGGACGCCACGTGGGATTCCCGGTCGCGCTCGAGGGTGCATTGAAGTTGAAGGAACTCGCCTACATGCACGCGGAGGGATTCGCGGCCGGTGAGTTGAAGCACGGTCCCATCGCGCTCATCGAGCCGGGGATTCCCGTGGTGTGCATCGTGCCGTCGCCGCAGGGACGAGCCGTGCTGCACGACAAGGTGGTGAGCAATATTCAGGAGGTCCGAGCCCGTGGGGCGCGGACCATCATCGTGGCCGAGGAGGGTGATGAATCGGTGGTGCCCTACGCCGACCACATCATCCGTGTCCCGGCGGTGCCCACACTCATGCAGCCCTTGGTCTCGACGGTGCCGCTGCAGGTCTTTGCCTGCGCCATGGCGACCGCGAAGGGGCACGATGTCGATCAGCCGCGCAACCTGGCCAAGTCGGTCACCGTCGAGTGACCCGGCGAGGAACGTGACGAGCGTGATCATCGCCCTGGGTATCGATGCTGTGGCGATTGCGCGATTCTCTGCACTCATGCAACGCCGCCCCGGCGTCGTTCAGCGCCTCTTCGTCGACGATGAGGTCTATCGCGCGGACGGTTCGCTGCGGAATGCGGCCTCGCTCGCCGCGCGATTCGCCGCGAAAGAGGCGGCCGCCAAGGCTCTTGGCGCCCCGGCGGGTTTGCTCTGGCATGACTGCCGGATCCTCACCGATGCCGCCGGTCGACCATCGATGGAGGTCTGCGGCACAGTCGCGGCGGCAGCGCGAATCCAGGGCATCGACCGCTGGCATGTCTCGCTCACCCATGACGGCGACTATGCGATGGCACAGGTCATCGCGGAAGGGCGCGAGCAGGCGGAGGCGGGTGCCTGATGGGTCACGGGGTGTTCGATGTGGCGGCCGTGCGAGCCGCCGAGGAACGGCTGATGGCGCAGATGTCGCCGGGTGCGCTGATGCAGCGGGCGGCCACCGGGCTCGAGTCGGTCATCGCCGGCGTGCTCGAGGAACTCCGCGGCGGTGTCGCGGGCAGCGTAGTGGCGATCCTGGTGGGATCGGGGAACAACGGGGGCGACGCGCTGTGGGCTGGGGCGGGATTGGCAGCTCGGGGAGCCCGTGTCGTGGCGCTGACCCTCTCGTCCCGGTGGCATGAAGAGGGTGCTGAAGCACTCGTGGCTCGCGGTGGTTCCGTGCGCGCGAGTGGGTCCCTGACCGACGAAGCCGTGGCGGCTCTCCTTGCGGATGCCGATGTCATCATCGACGGCATCCTCGGGATCGGCGGACGCGGCGAACTGCGGGATCGGGCCGCGCAATGCGCCTCCTGGGCGAGCATGAGCGGCGCACCTGTCATTGCCGTCGATGTCCCCAGCGGGGTCGATGCCGACAGCGGTGCGGTCGAGAATGAGCAGGCGTGCATGGAGGCCGATCTGACGGTGACCTTCGGTTGCCTCAAGCCGGGCCTGCTCCTCGCGCCGGGTCGCTTCTTCGTCGGAGGGTTGCGACTGATCGACATCGGGCTGGGGCCGCAACTGCCCGAGGCGAACATCGAGGTTCTCGACGACCTGGATCTTGCGGCCTGCGTCCCGGAGCCCGCGGACGCCGACTACAAGTACTCCCGGGGAGTCGTGGGAATCGCTGCGGGCAGTCGGTCCTATCGAGGCGCGGGATATCTCGCCACGGGTGCGGCCCGGGTCTCGGGTGTGGGGATGGTGCGCTATCTGCAACGTGATGACTCCCTCGCCGAGAGCATCGTGAACACGTTCTGGGATGTCGTGATCTCCGACAAGGTCGAGGACCCGAAGATCACCGGCTATGCCATCGGTCCGGGGTGGGGCACCGATGAAGCATCAGCCGAGACCCTGCGCGATGTCCTCGACCTCGATGTTCCCGTGGTCGTTGATGCCGATGGGCTTCGACTTCTCGCAGCGGAGCCGATGCGGGAGTGGTTGATCGATCGTGGTGAGCGTGGGCGGGTCACCGTCCTGACCCCGCATGAGGGCGAGTTCGCTGCTCTCGGCTACGCCATCGATGGTGACCGCCTGAGTGCGGCGCGACGAGCTGCGACGGAGTTGGGCTGTGTCGTGCTGCTCAAGGGACCTGGCACAGTCGTTGCTGCGCCGGACGGCGAGGCATTCATCGACACCTACGCCACGGCGGTACTCGGCACGGCGGGAAGCGGCGATGTATTGACGGGGTTGATGGCGGGAATGCTCGCCGCCGCCCGCGCACGCACCGGCAGCCTGTCGCTCAACTACGCGGCTCGCATCGCAGCAGCCGCAGCCGGGCTCCACGGGATCGCCGGCGATATCGCCGGACGAGCCGGTCGACCGGTCACAGCGCATGACATCCTCGAAGCACTCCCTGACGCGATCGGGCAGGTGAGGCGACGTTGACCATGAACACTTCAGCGAACACTTCATCGCCGATGCCAGATCAGGTGCGAGCCGAAGCAGTGATCGATCTTGCGGCGGTCGCCGCGAATATCGAGCGCCTGCGTGCCTCGTCCTCGGCAGACGTCATGGTCGTGGTCAAGGCCGACGGATATGGGCATGGTGATGTTGCGATTGCTCGGCATGCCCGCGACATCGGCGTGTCCTGGCTGGGCGTCGCACTCCCTGCCGAAGCACTCGCGTTGCGCGATGCGGGGGATGAGGGTTCCATTCTCGCCTGGCTGCTCACTCCGGGACAAGGGGACACCGTCGAGTGCGTGATGCGCGATGTCGATCTCGGTGTCAGCGATCGGTGGGCGCTCGAGGAGATCGCCGGCATCGGACGCGACACGGGAATGATGCCGCGGGTGCATCTGAAGGTGGACACCGGACTCGGGCGCGGCGGTGTGGCGTGGACAAAGTGGCCGGAATTCGTGCGACGAGCTCGCGTCCTGCGCGACGAGGGCGTGCTCGATGTGGTGGGTGTGTGGTCGCACCTGGCCTCCGGTGAGCAGCCGGACAGCGAGATCACGGCTGCGCAGGCGAGGGTGTTCGCCGATGCCCTCGAGGTCGTCGACGATGCGGGTCTGCAGCCCCGATGGATTCACCTGGCGAATTCGGGGGCCGTGCTCAACGGTTCGGAGAACTCCTGGGGATTCGAGCAGACGCTGGTGCGTTGCGGCATCGCCACCTACGGCATCACCCCGGGGTTGGCCCTGGGGGATTCGGCCGCTCTCGGCCTGCGTCCGGCCATGACCCTGCAGGCGAGACTGGCGGTGGTGAAGGAGGTCCCGGCGGGACACGGTGTCTCCTACGGGCACCTGTGGACGGCAGCCGCACCGACGGTGCTGGGATTGCTGCCGCTCGGCTATGCCGATGGACTTCCGCGGACCGCACGGAATCCTGAGGTCCTGGTCGAGGGTCGACGTCGACCCATCATCGGTCGCATCGCCATGGATCAGTGCGTCCTCGACCTCGGTGCGCCCGACGAGGTGGGTGATATCGAGGCAGGGACTGCGGTGACGGTGTTCGGTCCCGGGGCGAAGGGAGAGCCGACGGCCGAGGACTGGGCGGGCTGGGCCGACACCATCGGCTACGAGATCGTCACCCGCATCGGGCCGCGGGTTCCCCGACGCTATGTCGAGGAGACTCGGGCATGAGTCGTGCCGGAGGTGCGGGTCCCATCCCGCGATGGGCACCGATCGTTGCCGTCGCGGCGGGAGCCGCACTGGGAGCGGTGGCGGAGCGAGCATGGTCGCGTCGACGCTTGACCGAGTCACCTGTTCTGGGTGAACCGTCCATCCCCCATGGCACCGAGGTGCGCCGGGTCATCGCTGATGATGGACAGTCCCTGCACGTCGAGATCGACACCCCGGTGGGGTGGATGCCCGGGGATCCGACGGTCGTTCTCGTGCATGGCTTTGCCCTGGATCTCACGACCTTCGACCATCAGCGCCGCGCGCTCCGCGGAGTCGCTCGTGTGGTGGTCTACGACCATCGAGGTCACGGCCGCTCGTCCCTCTCACCGAATGGTGAGGCCCCCGGCACCGGTGCGCTGACGATTGAACGGCTCGGTGAGGACCTCGCGACGGTCATCGACTCCTGCGCGGGCGAGGAGATGGTCCTCATCGGCCACTCGATGGGCGGAATGACGATCATGGCGCTCGCCGAGGCCCACCCGGAGTGGTTCGGCACATCGATCAGGGGAACCGCGCTGCTGGGCACGACGGCCGGCGCCATCGCGACGGTCACCCTGGGTTTACCCGCACCCATCGCCCGTGCCGCGCACGGGCTCACGCCACTCGTGGGCTCCGTCGTGGAGCGGCCCTGGTTGAGCGACCTCATCACTCGACTGCGTGATTCGGGCAGCGATGTGGCCCGCATCCTCACCCGGACGTATGCCTTCGGAGATTCCGCGCCGACGCATGGAACGAATCTGGTGGCCCACCTGCTTGCGACAACCGAACTCTCGGTCGTCGCCGATCTGCTGGCCGACATCGGTCGGCATGACCGGCGCGCGGTGCTGGATGTCATCGCCCGGGCGCCGGTCCTCATCATGGTGGGCAGCGTCGATCGGCTGACGCCTGCCGGGCATTCCCGTCGCATGCAGAAGGCGATGCCTGCTGCGGAGTTGATCGTTCTCGATGGTGTCGGTCACATGCTCACCCTCGAGTCGCCCGGGCCGATCGACACTGCGCTCGTGGACTTCGTGCGCTCCGCGACGGTGGATCAGTAGTAATGGGCGCGGAGGCAAGCGCGACGATCCTGCTGCCCGACGTGGCCGCCACCGAGGAATTCGGCCGACGTGTGGCGCGCATGTGCGCTGCTGGAGACCTCATCGTCCTGTCGGGGGAACTCGGGGCGGGGAAGACGACGTTCGTTCGTGGCCTGGGCGACGCCCTCGGGGTGCGTGGTCCGGTGACGAGTCCGACCTTCGTCATTGCGCGTCATCACCCAGCCGTCGACGGGTATCGTCCCCATGCGCTCGATCTCGTCCATGTCGATGCCTATCGCGTCGAGACAGCCCAGCAGATCGATGATCTCGATCTCCTCGATCGCGTTGATGAAGCTGTGACGGTCGTGGAGTGGGGAGAGGGCAAGGTCGAGCACCTCAGTGACTCCCGACTGCACATCAAGTTTCGCGAGGATGATGCGAATCCAGACGCCAGGATCGCGACCGTGCGGGGAGTCGGCCCACGATGGACGAGCGTGCAGATCGATCATCTGATGTCGTCGAACTGACAGGGGATGCTTGACTAGCGCGGTGATCGTCCTCGCCCTCGACACCGCGACCGCTGCGACAACGGCGGCGATTCAGGGTGACGGTCTTGAGGTGAGTCGCACCATCATCGATCCGCATCGCCACGTCGAGTCCCTCCCGAGCCTGATCGATGACGTTCTGCGGGAAGCAGGCGTGGCGGCATCGGAGATCGACCTCATCGGCTGCGGTGTGGGACCAGGTCCTTTCACCGGATTGCGGGTCGCGATCTCCACCGCCACGGCGATGTCGGAGGCCCTGGACATCCCGGTCGTCGGAGTCTGCACGCACGATGCGATTGCGCGCAGAGCGCTCGCAGGAGCCTCGCAGCCCCTCCCGATCGCTGTGGTGACTCGCGCGCGACGGGTGGAGTCGTTCTGGTCGACCTTTGACAGGGCCGGGTTGCGCACCGCGGGGCCGCTGGCGCTGACCAACGAGGCGGTGTCGACGATGACTGCGGATGGTGAGCCGAGGATCTGGGCGGGGGATGCCGCGGAGTCACTCAAGCCGGACGCTCAGGAGTGCCTGCTGGGGCCGGCGCATCCGGATGCGCGGGACCTGGCCGCTCTCATCCTCGAACGGGTTGAGTCGGGCGAGCCATTGCCGGAGGTGACGGAGTCAGCCGAACTCGAGCCAGCGACGGCACGGGGTGACACCACCGAGCAGTGGTTGTTGCAGCGCCTCGCCCACGGCAGGGTGCTGCTTCCGGCGCGCCCGCTCTATCTTCGTCGACCCGATGCCGTGGAGCCGGTGCTGTGAACACGGTGACCCCGATGCGGTGGTGGCACATCGAGGATCTTCTCGAACTCGAGCAGGAACTCTTCGGGCCCACGGCCTGGAGTGCGGCACAGTTCTGGGGAGAACTCGCGCGGGACAACCGCCGCTATCACGTTCTCACGGACGAATCCGAGCGGATCATCGGCTACGCCGGGATGGTGTTCGTCGGTGCGGAAGCCGACGTGCAGACGATCGCCGTCGCACCTGATGCACAGGGGCATGGTTGGGGTCGGGTGCTCCTCGACGTGCTGATCGAGGATGCGCGGTCCTGCGGGTGCGCTCAGTTGATGCTGGAAGTCCGCGCGGACAATGAACCCGCCATCGCGCTCTATGCACACGCCGGTTTCGAGGTCATCTCGACTCGACGGTCGTACTACGGACCGGGAGAGGATGCGGTGATCATGCGGTTGCGGCCGATACCGAAGACGTTGGTGCCTGCATCATGACCCGTTCCTCTAGCCAGCCGCTGGTCATCGGTATCGAGACGTCCTGCGATGAGCTCGGCGTCGCCTTCGTGCGCGGACATGAACTACTCAGCGATGTCGTCGCATCGAGTGTGGCCGAGCATGCCCGATTCGGCGGCGTCGTGCCGGAGGTTGCCTCTCGGGCGCACGTGGAATCCCTCCAGGCGACCCTCGAGGCGGCGCGAGTTGAGGCCGAGGTCGCGTGGTCCGATGTCGATGCCGTTGCCGTCACGGCGGGACCAGGGCTCGTCGGAGCGCTCGTCGTGGGGGTTGCGGCTGCGCAGGGTTTGTCCCTCGCGCTCCAGCGCCCGCTCTACGGCGTCAACCATCTCGCGGCCCACGTCGCCGTCGACCGTCTCGTGCACGGCGATCTCCCGCAGCCGGCCTTGGCCCTGCTCGTCTCCGGCGGCCACAGTTCGCTCCTGCGGGTGGACGATGTGACGGCCGACGTGACACCACTGGGACAGACCCTCGACGACGCGGCCGGGGAGGCCTTCGACAAGGTGGCGCGACTACTGGGACTGCCCTTCCCCGGTGGTCCGGCGATCGATGCCAGGGCGAGGGAGGGTGATCCTGCGTCCATCGATTTTCCACGCGGGCTGTTGCACGACGAGCAGCATCGACATGACTTCTCCTTCTCCGGGGTCAAGACCGCCGTCTCTCGATGGTTGCGTGCACAGGAGCAGTCCGGTCACGCTGTTTCGGTCGCCGATGTGGCAGCTGCCTTCCAGGAGTCGGTGGCCGATGTGCTCAGCATGAAGGCGATTCGGGCGTGCCGTGATGAGGGGATCGAGCACCTGATCGTCGGTGGCGGGGTCGCGGCGAATTCGCGATTGCGGGTCATGGTCGAGGAGCGTGCCGCCGAGCACGGCATCGAGGTGCGCATCCCACCGCCACGACTGTGTACGGACAACGGCGCGATGGTGGCCTCGCTGGGTGCCGCGATCGTCGAGCGCGGCCTGCCGCCGAGTTCTCGGGTGCTCGCCGCCGACTCGTCCCTACCGGTCACCGAGGTCCTGCTCAGGTGAGGGAGATGGCGTGAAGAAGCCGGGGTGAGGAGGGACGGCACTTCCTCGTGTCGGCCCGGTTGAGTGGGCTTCCCAGGGGATCCCCGGGTTATCCTGTCGGGGTGAGTCACGCCGGACCGGGAGGTCCCCAGACCCCCCGTGGACGGGCAGTCGTCGTCGTGCTTGGCATACCCCTGGGGCTGGCGGGCCTCGCCTTCGCCCTCACGGCCTGGGCCTCCACGGACAGCGATCCCGCAGCGGCGATCCCCCCGCAGACCACGACGCAGGTGAGCGCCGAGGTCGCAGGGGAATCCCTCGCCCCCGATTCCGCCGTCGACACCCCTGCCTTCGAGCCGGCCACCCCGGTCGAGGCGACCGATTCGGTCGAGTCCACTGACGACGCAACGGGTGCGGCGAGCGCTACCGAGGTGTCCAGCGGCCCGAATTCGGGGCGTTCTGGGCCGAGCGACATCAACCTCGCGAACCCAGGCTTGGAATTGGTGTGGAGCATCGAGACCGAGGACCCGGTGTTCTTCATCACCGTCGATGACAATGTGCGTGATGATGCCGTCGCTCAGGCTGGCCTCGAGGTCATCCGGGCGAACCAGATTCCCATCACCGCCTTTCTCACGACCAACTACGTCGGCGAGGACACCGAGTACTTCAACGAGGTGACCTCCTACGGTGGGTCGGTCCAGAACCACACCGTGACGCATCCGTTCTTCAGCGATCCCAACGTGGATCCCTACTTCGAGGTGTGCACCGCGCAGGATCGCCTCGCGGCGCAGTTCGGGGATACCCCCTGGATGCTGCGACCGCCCTACGGCGAGCCGTATTTCTCCGGTGCGAGCCCGGCGAATCTCGAGGCAGCATCGGCTAGTTGTGGGGTCAATCGGATCGTGATGTGGAGTGCCGTGGTCGACAACGGAAACGTGTCTTACAACCCGGGCCCCACCCTGCGTCCTGGGGACATCGTGCTCTTCCACTTCTGGGACCCGAAGTTCGCCGAGGGGCTGCAGATGA
>CAZVCZ010000034.1:0-6382 GCA_964626275.1 uncultured Bifidobacteriaceae bacterium
TGTCGAGGCCGTGCTGGTGCAGTCGCTCGGTGTAGTCATCAAGTCGCTGCCCAGCGCGGGAAAATGATTCGCGCAGGGTGCTCAGGCGTTCCTCGAGGCGAGAGCGACGACCTTCGAGGATGCGCATGCGCACCTCGGCGGGGGTTCGGCCGAAGAAAGCCAGGTGAGCGGCGAAGGGCTCGTCCTCCCAGGCCTCGGGCCCGGGTGCAGCGACGAACTCCTCGAAGCGCTCCTTGCCCTCGGCGGTGAGTTCATAGACGATGCGGGCGCGCCGGGAGGCCAGCGGCGGCTGCTCACCGGGGGCGGCCTCGGTGATGAGGCCCCGAGCCAGGAGATCCTTCAGCGCCGGGTAGAGCGAGCCGTAGGAGATGGCCCGGAAGGGGCCGAGGACGCCGGTGAGACGCTTGCGCAGTTCGTAGCCGTGGAGGGGGGCATCGTGGAGAAGCCCCAGGATGGAGAACTCGAGCACATCGCTGCGCTTGCGCATGCTCCACCTCCAGGAAATTACATGAGAGTGATATATCGAATGGATATGTCGTATCGAGAGTAGCGGGGGGTCGGGGGCTGTGCAACTCGCCCCTCGGCCTGGGGCGCCCGTACCGTGGGGGAATGGTCGAACTGCGCCCCACGGTCCCCCGGGGCATCCGTGTCCACGGCGAGGAGCCGGGTACGCGACCCCGCAAGCCGGTGATCGAGCCGGCGGAGCCGGTGGATGACCCCACCGCCCCACGCCGGGTCATCGACTACGCCCTGCAGCGCCGGGCCCTGCTCACCGCCCTCACCGGGGGACAGGCCTTCAATGGCCTTGATGCCTGCGACGCCGACCCCTATCTGCTCAAGGCGGCGCGATTCCACGGTGTCACCACGCCGGATGCCTGCCCGATCTGTCGGCGCAACGCCGATCCCCTCGTCCACGTCACCTATGTCTTCGGCGATCAACTCGGTCACGTGTCGGGGTCGGCCGTCGATCCGCTCCGCCTCGATGACCTCGCGCGCTCCGCAGGGGAATTCCGGGTCTATGTCGTCGAGGTGTGCCAGCGTTGCCGCTGGAACCACCTGGTGACGAGTTATTCGCTCGGTGACGGGGTGCCGCGACGCGCCCCGGCGCGTCCACGGGACCTACTCGACTGACCACCTGAGCGATCCCTGGGCTGATCGGGGGGAAGTCCGAAGGATGCGATCAGCCCGACGAGCATGGCGCCGCCGGCGACACCGGCCATGATCTTCACCGCGCGGGTGTAGGACTGCTTGGCCTCCTCCGCGATCTGCTGCATCCCCTCCTGCTGCTCCAGCGGAATGATCGCCTCGCCCGAGGAATCGACGACCTGATCGACGATCTGGGTGCGTTGCTCCTCGCTGAGCTGAGGTTGATTCACCTCGAGGTCATTGGCGAGCGCGAGTCCGAGTGACACAAAGAGAACGGTGCCGAGTACGGCGGACCCGAGCGTGGAGCCGACCTGGCGCAAGGTTGAGGTCACTGATGAGGCGCCACCGGAACGTGCGGGCGGCACGTCCTCGAGGATCACATTGGTCAACTGGGCGGTGTCGAATCCCACGCCGATGCCGTAGATGACGAAGGGAATCGACAACCACCACGGGGAGTTCTCGGCGCTGAGCATGAGCGCAACCCCGGTGATGCCGATGATCTCCAGCACCATGCCGAGACGCACGAGTCGGGTCGAACCGATCATCGCCGAGACATGGCGTGCAGCACCACCGGCGAGCACCACGCCACCGCCGAGGACGGCGAGGAGCGCACCGGTCTGGAGTGCGGAGAATCCGTGAACCGACTGCAACCACAGGGGCATCGCGAACAGAACACCGAACTCGCCGAGGCTGACCAGCGTCGCCACGATATTGCCGAAGCCATAGCGGCGGATCCGGAACAGCGACAGATCCATGAGCACAGACTTGCCGGCTTTCGCCCGCACGGATTGGCTGAGGATGAACAGCGTGAGCAGCAGGACACCTAGTGCGATCGCGACCGGAACGGGTGATAAGTCGCCGGGCTGCAGGGAGATAGGCCCGAGATCCCAGGTCGTGATCATCGTCCACCAACCGAGCTGCTGTCCCTCGATGAGGCCGAAGACGACAAGGGCGAGACCGATCGACGACAGCAGCACACCGCCGTAGTCGAGGCTCTTGCGCTCGGTTCCCTTCGACTCCGTGATGAAGATGCGGACCATCACGAGGCTGATCAGCCCGAGCGGGATGTTGATGTAGAAGGCCCACCGCCAGGAGGCAACATCGGTGAGCCAACCGCCGAGCAGCGGACCGAACGCCGCCATCCCACCGAAGACCGCACCCCACAGGCCGAAGGCAGCGGCACGCATCGGTCCGCGGAAGTTGACGTTGATGATCGCCATCGAGGTCGGCAGCATCATCGCGCCACCGACTGCTTCACCCGCGCGAGCGATGATGAGCATCTCTGCGCTGCCCGCCGCTCCCGCGAGCAGATTGAAGGCGATGAAGATCGCCGTACCGAGCATGAACATGCGCCGACGGCCGATGCGATCGGACAGAACACCGAAGGTGATGAGCAGGGCAGCGAAGATCAGCGAATAGATCGATGTGATCCACAGCACATCGGTGCGGCCGATCTGCAAGTCGTTCACGATCGTGGGAATCAAGACATTGACGATGCTTCCCTCGAGCACGATGAGGGAGACTCCGAGCAGCAGCGCGATGAGTGCCCACCAGGGGTGCTTCTCGACGGCAGCGCCACCTCCTCCAGGGGGATTCGGCTGCTGATCTGACTGAGGGGTCGTGGTCGTCACGCCCCAGACCGTACCGACTTCGGAACCGTCCCCGCGGGCGCTTGCGTCCTAAGGCGTGGCGATCCCGAGGGCTCGAGAACGCCCGGGTGATGATGGAGGATGTGATGGCGAAGCGCGCAAAGCGCCCGAAACGACGCTGGGGAAGGCGACTCTTCGCCACCGGCTTCGTGCTCGCGCTGCTCGCCATCGGAGGCTTCGCGCTCGCGGTCGCTCTCACTCCCCTGCCCGATGCGAATGAGGTGGCGGCGAGCGAGGCGACGGTCGTCTATTACGCCGATGGCACCACCGAGCTCGGCCGCCTGGGTGACTCCACTCGCCGCAGCGTGGCGCTGGAGAACATTCCCCTCGATGTGCAGCGCGCCGTCCTCGCCGCTGAGGATCGAGACTTCTACGAGCACGGCGGGGTGTCACCCGTCGGTGTCGGTCGCGCGATGTGGAACAACGTCACCGGTGGTGACGTCCAGGGCGCCTCGACGATCACGCAGCAGTACGCGAAGAATGCCTACCTCACCTCGGAGCGATCCTGGTGGCGCAAGGCCCGAGAGCTCGTCCTGTCGGTGAAACTGGAAACCATCACCTCGAAAGAGGACATCCTCAACGAATACCTGAACACGATCTATTTCGGTCGCGGGAGTTATGGCATCGAGGCCGCATCGCTGGCCTACTTCGGCACCTCGGTGACCAATCTCGACTACAACCAGGGCGCGCTGCTCGCGGCAGTCATCAAGGCACCGAGCATCTTGGATCCTGCAGTGGACAAGAAGGGCGCGAAGGGTCGATGGAAGTACGTGCTCGACGGGATGCTCGAACAGGGCTGGATCACACCGAGTGAACGTTCTGCGGCGACATTCCCCGACACCATCCCACCGCGGACCTCGAATCGACTCGGTGGTCAGGTGGGCTATCTCCTCGAGGCCGTCACCGCGGATCTACGAGCGCTCGGATATTCCGAGAACGAGATCAATAGCGGCGGCTTGCGAATCATCACCACCTTCGACGCGAATGCCCAGCGTGCGGCGAGTGATGCGGTCGCCGCCGTTGGACCCACCGAGGGCACGGATGGTCTTCGGATCGGGCTCGCGGCGGTGAACCCGAGCACGGGCGAGGTCATCGCGATGTACGGCGGCCCCGACTACGTCGCCTCTCCGATCAACAACGCCACCCGCGAGTTCGCCCAGGGCGGGTCGATCTTCAAACCCTTCGCCCTCACGGCAGCTCTGGAGAACGGCGTCACTCTCGACTCCACCTGGAATGGTGAGTCGCCCGCCACCATCGGCGACTACACCGTGCGTAACTACGGCGACACATCCTTCGGGACCGTCGATCTCATCACCGCGACCGCGCGAAGCATCAACACCGCCTACGTCGAGGTCACCAATGAGGTCGGCGTCGGTGCCGTCGCGGATGCGGCCTATCGGTTGGGCCTTCCCCAGGACACTCCCGGCGGGACCCCGGACAACCTCGATCTCACCTTCGTGCTCGGTACGGCCTCGCCGAGCGGGGTCTCGATGGCCTCGGCGTACGCGACCCTGGCCAACCGCGGTCAGCATGTCGAGCCGACCACCGTCAAGGCGGTGTACGGGATCAATGGGGGACTGCAGTACCAGCACGATCCGCAACGCCAGCAGGTCGTTTCCAGTGCGATCGCCGATCAGGTGACCTCGGTGTTGCAGCAGGTCGTCCTGTCGGGCACCGCGACAGGGGCGCAGGCACTCGGTCGCCCTGTGGCGGGAAAGACCGGAACGTCGAACTCGAACCGATCCATGTGGTTCGTCGGCTATACCCCGCAGTTATCCACCGCTGTCGTCATGGCCCGCGAGGATGCGGAGGGCAATCCGATTCCCCTCGACGGCATCTCCGGCGGAGCGCCGGCATGGGGTGGTGGCTCCTATCCGGTGGCGATCTTCACCGCCTTCATGAGCGCGGCCCTCGCGGAGCTTCCTCCGGAGGGATTCGTCGCACCGGCTCCTGCTCCCGCGCCTGCGCCCAGCGAGGCCTCCCCCAGCCCGACGGAGACCTCGCCGAGCCCGACCGAGTCATCCCCGACTCCCGTCTCGCCCACGCCCGCCCCGGATCCGGCATCGCCGGACCCCACCGCTGAGCCGGCTCCTGAACCCGTTCCCGAGCCGACGCCGACTCCGAGTGTGACCGAGCCTGATCCGGTCACCCCAGAACCCCAACCGGTGCCGAGCGGGGAGATCATCGGCGATCCGCAGTAGCGTGTCCGCCGTGTCGGGGTCGGAGTCGTCGCGAGTCGGAGCGTCTCGCATCGCGCCGAGCCGGACCGATCCCGTGGCGGCGAGCGGGTCAGCCTTTATCGGCGGACCGTTCGGTCGATTCGCTCGCTGGGGCGGTAGTTGGTGGACCCCGGTGCGGGTCCTCATCCTCATGGCCTCCGCGGCCTATGCGCTCGGCTTCCTGCTCGACTACCCCTGCATGTCCAACGGCTGGGCGAGCCCGGATCGCTACGAGCATCTGTGCTACTCCGATATCCCGCCGCTGTATTCATTGCGCGGCTTTGCGGACGGCTACCTGCCCTATCTGCAGACACCACCGGATGGACAGCCGCTGGAGTACCCGGTGCTCATCGGCATCTTCATGCAGGTCATGGCCTGGATCACCCGGGGCCTGAACGCGGTCGTCCCCGATCTCAACACCGGTCTGGCGTTCTTCACCATCACCGTCGTCGCGCTGCTGCCCTTCCTGCTGATGGCGGTCATCGCAACGGCGCGCACAGTCCGCGCACGTCCCTGGGATGCCGCGATGGTGGCGCTCGCCCCCTCGGTGATCCTCGCCGCGACGATCAACTGGGATCTGCTGGCGATCGGTCTGGCCGCGGTGTCTATCGCCCTGTGGGCCCGGGAGAAGCCGACCTGGGCCGGGGTGTTCCTAGGGTTGGCGATCGCTGCGAAGTTCTATCCGGTGCTGTTCCTCGGGCCACTGCTCCTGCTGTGCCTGCGGTCGGGGCGAATGCGGGCATTCGCTCGCCTGCTCGTGGCAACGATCATCACCTGGCTGGTCCTCAATGTTCCATTCGCTATCGCGAACACCGAGGGCTGGTCGTATTTCTATACCTTCTCCTCCGAGCGAGGCGCGGACTTCGGCTCGCTCTGGTACGCGGTGAGCCTCTGGGGCGGGCCGAGCATCCCGGTCGACTCACTCAACGTCATCGCGCTGGGATCACTACTGGTGCTGTGCGCGGGGATTGGGCTGCTCATCCTCTTCGCTCCCCGACGGCCGCGACTAGCCCCGATGCTCTTCCTTGTCGTTGCCGCTTTCTTGATCACCAACAAGGTCTATTCACCGCAGTTCGTTCTCTGGTTGATCCCGCTCGCCGCCCTTGCCCGACCGAAGTGGCGGGACTTCCTGATCTGGCAGGCCGCCGAGGTGGCCTACTTCGTGGCGGTGTGGTGGTTCCTCGCCGGATACGGCGTCGAGGATGCGAAGGGCATGACACCTGAGTGGTACGCCTTCTTCGTCTTCGTGCACATCGGGGCGACGATCTGGTTCTCCGCGCTGATCGTCCGCGATGCGCTCTATCCGGAGTTCGACATCGTTCGAAACGATGGGGTGCGCGCGGACAGAGATGATCCCGGCGGCGGAGT
>CAZVCZ010000034.1:6482-14810 GCA_964626275.1 uncultured Bifidobacteriaceae bacterium
CGACGGCTAGGTCAGGTCTACGACAACCGGAGCGTGGTCGCTGGGCTGCTTGCCCTTGCGCGCGTCCCGATCGACGTAGGCATCGCGCACCTTCTCGGTGAAGCGGGCGTTGCCATAGACCAGATCGATGCGCATCCCGAACCCCTTGTAGAACGAGCCGTTGCGATAGTCCCAGAA
The DNA here is from genome assembly GCA_964626275.1 of uncultured Bifidobacteriaceae bacterium. GTDB lineage: Bacteria > Actinomycetota > Actinomycetes > S36-B12 > S36-B12 > M55B157. The sequence goes on from CAZVCZ010000034.1 coordinate 6,660, forward strand.
GGTGTAGGGCTCGCCCTTCAGCGCTCGTGGCATCACCTCGGTCATCCCCGTGGCTTCGAGATCGGCGAGGGTGGCGCGTTCGGCCGGGGTGACGTGGGTGGACTCGGCGAACAGCGAGATGTCCCAGACATCCGCGTCGGTGGGGGCGATGTTGTAGTCGCCGATGATGGTGAAGGGCTGCTCCGGGGCTGCTGACATCTCCGCTGCAGCCATGTCCCGCATCACTCCCAGCCAGTCGAGTTTGTAGGAGTAGTGGGGGTGATCGGGCTCGCGACCATTCGGGACGTAGACGCTCCACAGTCGGATCCCACCGCAGGTCGCTCCGATCGCACGCGCCTCCACGAGATCGTCATAGGCCGGCTGCCCCGGCAGATTCCGGGTGACGTCCTCGAGCCCCACCCGGCTGAGGATGGCGACTCCATTCCATCGACCCTGACCGTGTGCGGCGACCTCATATCCCAGGGCTTGCACCGGCATCGTGGGGAAGTCATCGCTGGTGCACTTCAACTCCTGCAGTCCGACCACATCGGGCTGGGCGGACTCCAGCCACTCCAGCAGTCGGGGGAGACGGGCGGTGACGGAGTTGACGTTCCAGGTGGCAATGCGCACATCCGCCAGGTTAGCGGTGATCCCTGCGCCCTCACAGTTGCGAACTGGGTGCCCCTTCGACCCTTTCGGTTTTCCTTCGCAGTTCAGCAACGCCCAGTGACGCTCCCTAGCATGGCGGCATGCGCCGATTTGTTCCCATGGTCACTGCCCTCGTCACTGCTGCTGCAGTGACACTGCCAGGCAGCGTTGCTGCTGCACCCTCCGCCGAAGCCCCGGTTGCGCCAGCGAACTCCGAGCGGCCGAACTTCATCATCGTGCAGACCGATGACATGACGGTCGAGGATCTCGACGTGATGCCCGCTGTGCGCCAGCTGATCGGTAACGCAGGAGCAACGATGGAGCAGATGCTCACGCCGTTCGCGCTGTGCTGTCCTTCGCGGGCCTCGATGATGACCGGTTCCTATCCGCACAACACGAAGGTCTCCGCGAACTTCCCTCCCGAAGGGGGGTTCGTGCCGTGGGAGAGGAACAACGGCGAGAAGCACACCGCCTATTGGCTCCAGCAGGCCGGCTATCACACCGTCCACATCGGCAAGTACATCAACGGTTACGGCATGTACAACAGGCCGGTGGCACGCACTCCATCCGGCTGGAGCGAGTGGTACGGGACATCCGACCCGTCGACGTACCAGATGTACGGGTTCCGAATGAACGAACCGAGTGGGAGCAAGGTTTACGGCGATTTCTACGTCCAGGACAAGTCGAACTACGGCACCGATGTGTTCACATCCAAGGCCATCGGCGTGATCAACCGGGCTGCCGAGAGCGACGATCCCTTCTTCTTGCAGGTCGCCTATCTGGCCCCGCATGTGGAGACGATTCCACTCACCGATGGGTCATGGCAGGACAGTTGGGCCGATGTCGACAAACCGGAGGCGGGCTCGGGAATCGATGTGCAGTCGATCCCCCCGCGCCCTGCGCTGCGCCACCAGGACCTGCTTCCCGACATCCCGCTCACCCAGGATCCGAGCTTCAACGAGGCCGATCGCAGCGATAAGCACCCCTTCATCCAGGCCATCCCCCCGTTGACCGAGGAGAAGATCGAAGAACTGACCGAGGACAACCGCAGTCGCAAACTGTCCCTTCTCGCCGTCGACGAGGGAGTGAAGCGGATGATCAAGCGGCTGAGGGCCACCGGGCAGTTGAACAACACCTACATCGTGTTCATGGGAGATAACGGATATCTGCTCGGCCAGCATGCGATCAGTTACGGCAAGTACTTCCCCTATGAACCGGCCCTGCGTATCCCCGCGTTGATCCGCGGCCCGGGCATCGAGCGAAACACGATTGTGAAGAAGGCGACATTCGAAATCGACATCGCCCCGACCGTCCTCGAACTCGCCGGGGTGAAGCCGACCCGCCGCGTCGACGGGAAATCACTTGTCGGCACCCTGATCGATGGCGAGCGCCTGCGCAGTCGTCCGCTACTGCTGTCCAGCGGCCCGCAGAAATCCGCCTCCGGGGCTCAGCTCCCGATGTTCGACGGGGTGCGCACCCACAGGTACGTCTGGTGGGTCTACGAGGACGGATTCGAAGAGATGTACGACCTCAGGGTCGACCCCTATCAACTCGAATCGGTCGCGGATGATCCCGCGTACCGGCGCACCCGCTCGGCCCTGATGAGACTGTGGGATCGCCTCGAGGAGTGCACCGGAAAGGACTGCCGGATCCGCACGCCGAGGATCCCCGGTCCGACGGGGTAGGAGAAACGTGTCGCAGGGCATGTACCCTTGTGACGCTCGCCGAGTTCACCTCGGCGTCCTCCTGCTCCGGAACGCCCGGGGCCGATGAGTCCGAAGGAGGTCGGTTGCTGTCATGCGCCGATACGAAGTAATGGTCATTCTCGACCCCGATCTCGAGGAGCGCACCGTCGCTCCCAGCCTCGAGGCCTTCCTCAACGTCGTCAAGGCGGACGGCGGTTCTGTCGACAAGGTCGACGTCTGGGGACGCCGTCGACTGGCGTACGAGATCAACCACAAGCCGGAAGGCATCTACGCCATCCTTGAGGTCAACTCGACTCCCGAGGCAGTGGCCGAACTCGACCGCCAGTTGAACCTCAACGAGGCCGTCATGCGCACCAAGGTGACGCGCCCGGCGGGGGTGTAACCCATGGCCGTCGGCGACATCACCGTCACCGTGGTCGGCAACCTCACCGCCGATCCGGAGTTGCGTTTCACTCCGTCCGGCGCCGCTGTCGCGTCCTTCACCGTTGCGGCAAGCTCGCGCTATCTCGATCGCCAGACGAATGAGTGGAAGGACACCGACCCGGTGTTCATGCGCTGCAGTGTGTGGCGCCAGTACGCGGAGAACGTCGCGGAAACTCTTCAGAAGGGGATGCGCGTCATCGTCCAGGGTCGACTGAAGCAGCGCTCCTACGAGACCCGCGAGGGCGAGAAGCGCACTGTCGTGGAGATGGAGGTCGACGACGTCGGCCCCGCTCTTCGCTACGCGACAGCCAAGGTCACCCGTACCGCCCGCGGTGAAGGCGGTGGCGGTGGCGGCGGAGGAGGCTTCTCCGGCGGCGGAGCACCGGTCGACGATCCGTGGGCCTCGGCTGGCCCCGCCGGCGGCGACGAGCCTCCCTTCTAAACCAAGACTTCCTATCCATTCACGAATCCAGGAGACAACACGATCATGGCCGCACCCAAGCAGCCCATTCGCAAGCCCATGAAGACCAAGGCATGCGTGTTCTGTGGCGAGAAGGCTCAGCCCATCGACTACAAGGACACGAACATGCTGCGCAAGTACATCTCCGACCGCGGCAAGATTCGCGCCCGTCGCGTCACGGGATGCTGTACCCGGCATCAGCGTGAAATCGCAGTCGCGGTGAAGAATGCCCGCGAGATGGCACTGCTGCCCTACACCGCGACCGGACGATAGGAGTTCTGACAGATGAAGCTCATTCTCACGAGCGAGGTCGTCGGACTCGGCGCCCCCGGTGACATTGTCGAGGTCAAGGACGGTTACGGCCGCAACTACCTCATCCCCCGCGGCTTCGCGATGCCGTGGACCAAGGGTGGCGAGAAGCAGGTCGTCGCCATCAAGCGTGCGCGTGATGCGCGTGAGATCCGCGATCTCGGTCACGCCCAAGAGGTCAAGGCCCAGCTCGAGGATCTCGCTGTGGTCGTCAACGCGAAGGCGGGCGACACCGGCAAGCTCTTCGGCTCGGTGACCAACGCCGACGTCGTCGCAGCAGTCCGCAAGGCTGGCGGCCCGCTTCTCGACAAGCGAGCCATCGAGGTCGCGGCGATCAAGACCGTGGGCAGCCACAAGGCGACGGTCCGGGTCCATCCCGAGGTGACCGCCTCGGTGACCTTCGAGGTTGTCGCCGACTGATCCCTGTTTCACCGCACAGTGCCCGCTGCGTGATGCAGTGGGCACTGTGCATTTAGCGGGGTATCACTCCGCTGGCGATGAGGCCCTCGCTTGCTGTTTCCACCATGTCCAGCACCTCATCGAAGCTGCCGGCGTAGTACGGATCTGGCACCTCGAGTTCGGGATGTGGCTCGGTGAGGTGGGACAGGGCCGGGTCGAAGCTCCTCAGCATTCGCACCGGAGTGTCGTCCTGTGCTCGAGCGCGCAGGGCCAGCACATCACGGTAATTCGCCGAGTCCATGACGACGATGAGGTCGCGCTCTGAGAACCACTCGGTGGTGATCTGGCGGGCCTCGTGGTCGAGGTCATAGCCACGCGATCGCAGTGTCCCGAGTGTGCGTGGATCGGCATCATGTCCGACATGCCATGCACCCGTTCCCGCGGAGTCGATGACGACATGAGTGAGGCCAGCATCCGTCACCCGGGTTCGCAGCACCGCCTCTGCCATGGGGGATCGGCAGATGTTGCCCAGGCACACTGCCGTGATCCGGTAGGTCATGCGCGAACCTCGGCCCACCATGAGTCGAATAGTGCATGACTTTCGGCGCGCTGCTGCTCATGTCGTTGTTCGGCGAGGGAGATGAGGGGTTCGGCCTGTGCCTGGGGCGTCCCCAGATCGTGAGCGATGCCGCGCATGATGTCAGGAGTGAACTCCGGATGGAACTGCAGACCCCAGGCGCGGTGCGATCGCAATGCCATCGGTGCGTGTGGAGTGACGGCAAGCGCGTCGGTGCCGGCGGGGATGCTGAAGCGATCCTCGTGCCACAACGCCCAGGGTGCGCGCAGGACAGGAAGATCACTTGCTGGCGTCTCCCAGCCGAGAACCCGGATGGGCATTCGCTCGACTGTGCCGCCGAGTGAAGCGGAGAGCACCTGTCCGCCGAAGCAGATGCCCAGCATCGGACGGTTCTCACGCACCCAACCACGAACGAGTTCGACTTCAGCGTCGATAGCAGCCCGATGCTCTTCGGTCCGATGGCCGTCCGCGAGAGTCCAGATGGATCCCATGACGATGAGCACGTCAGCGTCATCCGCGGCATCGATGTCGAGGACGTCATCACGGATCAGCCGCTGGGTCGAAAAGGAATGCTCCTCGAGCCAGTCTCCGAGATGGCCGAGCTCGGCGGCGATCCTCGGATTCGCGATGACGGCTGCAGTGGTCATGCAACCTCGATGATCTGGCGTGCGACAGCAGGCAGATCGGGACCATGGATGTCGGCAGCGTCGAAGATCACTGGTCGCGCACCTTCCAATCGCGAGATCCACGCGGTGCGAAGGCCCGCGCGGCGCGCACCGTGCAGATCCCAGGAATGCACCGCGACCATCGTGGCCTCCCCGGGTGACACCCCCAGGTTCTCGCAGGCGTGGTGATAAGGCTGCGGCGCTGGCTTCCAGCGCTGAACGGCCTCGACGGAGAAATGCTCGGTGACGTAGTCGGACAACCCTGCGCCATCGAACAGGCGGCGGACGTTGTCGGCATTCCCCTGGCTCAGCGTGCACATCGGGATGCCGGCATCCGCCAGTAACGCGAGCCCTTTGGCGACATCTGGGTGCGCACGCAGTCTGCCGAACGCCGACAGCACCACTGATGCGTCATCGGTGGTTATACGATGCGGATCCAGACTGATCAGTGCAGATGCCGCCACGTCGGGGAAACTGCGGTAATCACCGCTGGCGCACAGTGCGAAGCCATCGCGTAGTGTGCGCGCGAACCACAGGGGTACGGCGTTCGCGTTGAGTCCGATCTCACTGAAGGCCGGGCGTAGGACGTCCAAGGAGAATAGCGTTTCGTTCACGTCGAGGACGACAGCTTTGGCTGTTGAACCCGTCATGTTCTCAGTCTGGCAGATTCCTCACCGGGTGGAACCCGTGACCAGCCAGGTCGATCCCCGTGCGCGCCAGCCGAGGATGATGGCGCGGACGAGCAGGAACCAGGCCATCGCCCACCACAGTCCGTCGAGTCCTAGATCGCCGATGAGGACCAACCAGGCGGCAGGAATGAACAGGACCATCACCGCGGTTTGCGCGATCGCCAGGAATCGCATGTCCCCAGCACCGATGAGAACACCGTCGAGTGCGAAGGTGAGCCCGGCGAGCGGCTGCTGGAGGGCAAGGACGAGCAACGCGGATGAGATGAGACCCATGACGACCGCGTCGTCACTGAACCAGCCCGGCAGCCAGGGACGAATGACCAGGACGAGGATGAGCAGCACTCCGCCCAGCGCGGTGGAGTACTGCACGAGCCGCCGCGTGACATAGCGAGAAGTCTCGATGTCGCTAGCGCCCAAGGTTCTACCGAGGAGCGCCTGCCCGGCGATCGCGAGTGCATCGAGGGCGAGGGCGAGCGCGAAGAACAGCGTGGAGGTGACGTGCCATGCGGCGAGCGTGTCATCGCCCAGCCGTGCAGCGACGGCAGCGGCGAGGAGGAACACCACGCGAAGCGCAATGGTGCGGATGAAGAGCGGAACCCCGTCGCGAACCGAACGAAGCACCCCCGCACCGCTCGGTGTCAGCCGGGTGTTCTCCCTGTGCGCGATGCGCAGGATGACCGCGCCATAGGCAATGAGACCGAGCACCTCGGCTGCGGCGGTGCCGATTGCGGAGCCGGCGATGCCGAAGCCCAGACCGAGAACGAGCAGGACACTCAGGACCAGGTTCAGCCCGACCTGGGCGAGCGTGACGTAGAGAGTTGTCGCGGTGTCCTGCAGGCCTCGCAGGACGCCGACCCCCGCCAGCACCCCGAGCATCGCGGGCATCGAGAGGGCGATGATCCGCAGATAGGTGACCGACTGCTCCGTCGCGTCGGCGGAGGCTCCGAGTGCAGAGACAAGTGGCTCAGCGGCGAGGAAGACGATGATGGCGAGGATGACCCCGAGCCCGAGGCCGAGCACCATGCCATCGATGCCCTGCGACAGCGCTCCGGGACGATCACCCGCACCGAGACGTCGAGCAACCGAGGCGGTCGTGGCGTAGGCGAGGAAGATGCACAGGCCCACGACTGTGGCGACGACCGTGGTGGCGGCCCCGAGGCCCGCGAGGGGGATCGTGCCGAGGGTTCCCACGATCGCAGCGTCGATGAGAAGGAACACCGGATGGGCGATGAGCGCCCCGAACGCGGGGATCGCCAGCCGCCAGATCGAAGCATCGATCCCCCGGGTCGAGATCGGCTGATCGGAGGCCATGGAAGGTGAACCTACTCGCTGTGGATAACCGGGGGATTCTGGATGGCCGAACCTCACCCTCGTGGATATCCCGTCCCCTGCAGTTCACCTTCGCGCAGGCATACAGAAACCTCGCAATGAATTTTTCTCCACATGCCTGGGATTATGATTTCCCACGTCAGAGAATCAAAAATCTCGAATCACGGACACAATCCCCAGCGATATCCCCAGTTGCCGCACGGTTTTGTGGGCGTGTTCCCCCAACTGTCCACAATGTTGTCCACAAGCCTGGTGGACGGGTGTCAGAGCGGACTGATAGACCGTCTCTCGTGAGCGTCGCCGAATTGCCGGGTTCCTACGAGGAACCGGCCTCCCCCGACCGTACGCCCCCGCAGGACATCGCCGCGGAGCAATCGGTGCTCGGGGCGATGATGCTGAGCAAGGACGCGATCGCCGATGTGGTGGAGCTCATCCGCGAGAACGACTTCTACCGACCCGCCCACGCGACGATCTACTCCGCGGTCCTCGATCTCTACGGCAAGGGTGAGCCGGCCGATGCGGTGACGGTGTCCAATGAGCTGACTCGCACCGGTGAGCTCGCCCGCATCGGGGGCGCCCCCTATCTCCACACCCTTGTGTCCATGGTGCCGACCGCCGCCAACGCGGAGTTCTACGCCCGCATCGTGCGCGAGCGCGCCATCCTTCGTCGCCTTGTCGAGGCCGGCACCCGCATCGTGCAGATGGGCTACACCGGCGAGGGGGAGGTCGATGATGTCGTCGATCGGGCCCAGGCGGAGGTCTACGAGGTCACCGAGCGCCGCACCGCGGAGGACTATCTCCCGCTGCGCGATCTCATGGATGGTGCCCTCACTGAGATCGAGGCGATCTCCAATCGGGGTGGCCAGATGGTGGGCGTGCCGACCGGCTTCGCCGACCTGGACTCACTCACCAATGGTCTGCACCCCGGACAGCTCGTGATCCTGGCGGCACGTCCCGCCTTAGGTAA
>CAZVCZ010000035.1:0-14744 GCA_964626275.1 uncultured Bifidobacteriaceae bacterium
GGCTGCGACCCCGGGGCCGAAACCGAGCACGGGCAGACCGCTCAGGTCATGCCGATCCCGTACCGAGCCGATCTCCGAACTCTCCTCCAGGAGGAGGGCGGCCGCGTCGGCCTGCTCGGGACGATCGACGACCTCGATTCCTGCGGCGGGCCACCAGGGGGCCTGTCGGATGGCCTCTGACAGAGGCGAGGGGGCGTTGTCGGCGAGCAGCAGCATCCTCGTCACGAGACCTCAGCCTAGGCCAGGTGGTTCAATGGCGCCGTGCCTGCGGCGGAGTTCTCGTTCACCATCGCAGAACGCCTCGACGGAAATGCCGGAAGGACTGGCGTCATCTCCACCCCGCATGGCGACATCGCCACTCCTGCGTTCATCCCTGTTGGCACGAAGGCGAGCGTGAAGGCCGTGCTCCCGGAGGCGATGGCCGACCTCGGGGCACAGGCGATCCTGGCGAACGCCTACCACCTCTACCTGCAACCCGGCCCCGACATCGTGGACGAGGCAGGCGGGCTCGGCGCATTCATGAACTGGCCCGGGCCGACCTTCACCGATTCCGGCGGCTTCCAGGTGCTGTCCCTGGGTGCGGGATTCAAAAAGACCCTCGCGATGGCAGTCGAGGGGCACAGCAACGATGACGTGATCGCTGAGGGCAAACAGCGCCTCGCGCAGGTCGACGAGGACGGCGTCACCTTCACCTCGCATCTGAACGGCTCATCGCACCGGTTCACCCCCGAGGTGTCGATGCAGGTCCAGGCCCAACTCGGCGCCGACATCATCTTCGCCTTCGACGAGCTCACGACGCTGATGAACACTCGCGGCTATCAGGAGGAATCATTGGAGCGCACACGGCGCTGGGCGCTCCGCTGTGTGGCGGAACACGACCGGTTGATGATCGAGCGTTCCCACCGGCCGTATCAGGCATTGTTCGGCGTCATCCAGGGCGCGCAGTATGAGGATCTGCGGCGCAAGGCTGCTCGCGATATGGCCCAGATGGGGTTCGACGGGTTCGGCATCGGCGGCGCCATCGAGAAGATCAACCTCACCGAGATCCTGCGCTGGGTGGTCGAGGAACTGCCCGAAGATCGACCGCGGCACCTGCTCGGCATCGGCGAGCCCGATGACCTGTTCACCGCGATCGCCGCCGGGATGGACACCTTCGACTGCGTGTCACCGTCTCGGGTGGCGCGCAACTCCGCCGTCTACACGACGCGAGGACGGGTCAACCTGCTCACCGCAGCGAACCGCCGAGCCTTCACACCCATCGATGCCGAGTGCGGCTGCTACACCTGCACTAACTACACGCGGGCGTACTTGCACCATGCGTTCAAGGCGAAGGAGATGATCGCCTCCACTCTCGCCACGATTCACAACGAGTACTTCATCGTCGGTCTGGTCGACCGGATTCGCGCCAGCATCACCGATGGGGAGTTCGACGAGCTCCGCGAGGATTTTTGCGGCCGGTTCTACGGCTCGGTTCAGGCCGAGACGAGCCCATAGGTCGGCTCGCGACGCTTCACGAACGCGATGACGCGATAGGTCACCGGGAGCAGGATGAGTTCGACGGCAACCTTGTAGACGTAGCCGACGAGGACGAAGACGAGGAAGTCCGAGCCGGTGATGATGCCGTAGAAGGCGATGAAGCCGAAGATGAGCGTGTCGACGAGTTGGCCGACCGCGGACGAGGCCAACAGTCGCAGCCACAGCGCCTTCTCGGCGGTGCGCTCCTTGATCCACACCAGGACATACGCATTGAGCAACTGCCCGATGAGATAGGCGATGACACTGGCAAGCACGATGCGCGGAACGAAACCGAGCACCGACTCAAAGGCCTCCTGGTTCTCCCATTCCGCTGCCGGGGGCGAGATTTGCACGAGCCAGAAGGTGATCGCGGCGAGGATCGACATGGAGAAGCCGAGGATGATCGCCTTGCGGGCAGCCTTGAATCCATAGACCTCGCTGAGAACATCGCCGACGATGTAGACCAGGGGGAAGAGGAACACTCCACCGTCGGTGATGATCGGGCCGAATTCGATGAGCTTGACCGCGCCGATATTCGACAGCAGGAGCAACGCCACGAAGATCCCGACGATGACCGGATACAGCCCGCGGCCGGTATCGGCGAAGCGGGCGAGGTCATGCGGCGGATGCGGCGTCTTGGTGCTCATGGGTCCCCCATTCAACACCACGGGCATCTAGGGTCGGAGGATGACGGCGAGCGAAACGATCGACGGAGTCGAGATCACCTTCCGCCACGTGGTGACCAACGGCATCCGGCTGCATTGCGCGGTAGCCGGCCCCGAGGACGGTCCGCTCGTACTCGCCCTTCACGGCTTCCCCGAGTTTTGGCGGGGCATGGCCGGAACCATGGTGGCCCTCGCGAAGGCCGGCTTCCGCGTCATCGCCCCCGATCAGCGCGGCTACCACCTCTCGGAGAAGCCCCGCGGGATCGATGCCTACCGGATCGAGGAACTCGCCGCTGATGCGGTCGGCCTGATCCATGCGTTTGGTCGCGAGCGTGCCCATGTCGTCGGTCACGACTGGGGTGCGGGCGTCGCGTGGTGGATGGCGCTGACTCACCCCGAGGCGGTGGATCGCCTCGTCATCCTCAATGTCCCGCACCCGAGCGTGTTGGCTCAGGAGATACGCACCAATCGGAGGCAGGCCGCGAAGAGTTGGTACATCTTCGCCATCCAGCCGCCCGGCCTTGCCGAGGCGGTGGCGTTTAGCAGAGTTGCACGTCGACGGTTCGTGAAGATGCTCGCCGGGACGGCGAATCCGGGATCGTGGAGCGAGGACTATCAGCAGCAGCTGCTCCAGGCATGGGCGCAGCCGGGCGCAGCAACCGGGATGCTCAACTGGTATCGCGCCTCGGTGCGTCGACGCCCTGGGCCGCTCGAGGACAAGAGGGTGCATGTCCCGACCCTGATCATCTGGGGCCGACAGGATGTCGCGCTCTCGGAGTCGATGGTGGAGCCGAGCGCAGCCTATTGCGACGACGTTCGGGTGGAATTCCTCGATGACGCGACCCACTGGGTGCTGCACGACGAACCCGAGCGCACCGCCGAGTTGATCATCGACTTCCTGAGCGCGACCGCCTAGAGCCGCCATTCGGGGTGACGACGTTCGCCACCCATCGCAAGGTCCGCTGCAATCGCGCCGATCTCGGGGGCGAACTTGAAGCCGTGGCCGGAGCACGGCGAGACCACCACGACCGGACCGACCCGGTCGATGATGAAGTGCGAGTCGGGTGTGTTCGTGAACAGGCAGGTGACGGCACTGACCTCGGAGGTGTCGGCCCCGGGCAGCCACTGCTCGGCGTAGCGGATCGCTTCGGCGGTGATCTCCGGATCGACGACCCCGACCTCATCGGGATCGGGACACATCACCTCGGTCTCCAGCCCGAGCTTCACCCCCTCCCCCGGCGACTCCAGGCCATAGGCGCCGAAGCGCAGGGCAGCGCCGGGGGCGTCGTCGGGGATGTGGTGGATATAGGACGGGAAGCTCATGCCCGGGCGGATCGCGAAGTGCACCGGTTGTTGACGGGTGACGGTGACCTCGGGCAGCGTGATGTCGGGCCAGGGAGTTCCCGGACCCACCAGTCGGGTGAGCCAGGCGCCCGCGGAGACGATCACCGAGCCGGCCCGGATGGTCTCGGTGTCCGTCACCACTGCGACACCCTCACCATCGGGTTCGATCCGTCGCACCGGTGTGTCGAAACGGACATCGGCGCCGAAGCGCTCGGCGGTCGTGATCGCCGCGTCGACCATGCGATCGGCGAACACGCGCCCACCGTCGGGGGAATACAGCACCGTCGTGTCGAAAACCAGGGACGGCCAACGCTCGGCTGCCGCCTGCGGATCGAGGCGCTCATAGCCGAAGCCGGCGCCTTCGAGTGACGCTGCGATCTCATCGATCGCGGGGGCAAAACCATGATCGAGTTGGCCGGACTGCTCGAGCAGGACCTGACCGGAGTCCGCCTCGAGCTCCTTCCAGCGCGGGATGGAGTCGACGGCGAGCGCGGTGTAGAGGGGATCGCGATAGCTGACTCTGAACACGCGCGTCTGTCCGTGCGACGAGCCTCGATCGTGGAGGCGTCCGAACTGCTCGAGGAGCACCACGCTGCGGCCGGCCTTGGCCAACTGCCACGCGGCAGTCGACCCCATCGCTCCTGCACCGACTACGACGACATCCACGGCATTGCTCATGCGGACAACCCTAGTGCGAAGTGATGCCGCAGATCGACGGTTCAGCCGATCGCCATGCGCACAGGATCGTCCATGTAGGAGCGCAACGTCGCCACATCTGTTGGGCCATCGCTGCTCTCGAGTTGGCCCTTCGCGATGGCTGAAGTGAAGGTGGCGAAATCGTCGCGCACGACCGCGGCATAGGACACTGCCGAATCCCCGATCGCCTCGTCGAACGTTGTGGCCGTTCCCAGATAGGAGGAGATGGCGATCGGGTCACCGGAGCGAGCATGGGCTCGGGCCAGGACGTGCCCACACAGCAGGGCATAGCCCAGCATCGGATCGGCGCCGAGTTTCGCGGGATTGGGCGACCATTTCATGTCGCGAAGCTGGCGGACGTAGTAGTCGCGGCCGAGTTCACCGGTCACCCAGCCGAGGAAGGAGTCGCTGGCCGCCTGGATGATGCGCTGGCCCTGCACCACACGTTCACCGTGCTGGACGTAGGGGGATGTCCCGGTGTAGCGCTCGAGCACCGAGGCCTCCGCCTGCTTGATCTGCAAGGCCATCAGGTCCTTGTCATCTCGACCCCGAAGCAGACACACGAAGGCAAGCAACCCCACGCTGCCGACTCCGACAACCTTGTGCGCCCAGTCGATCGCCTCGTATCGGTCGAGCAGCCGGGCACGGTCAGGAGTCGCCTGCGCGCGATAGTGATCGAGCATCGTGTCGAGGGCTCTGCGCACCGCGGACTGCGGTGGAACACGCACGAGGACGGGAGCATCATCGCGGAACTGACGTCGGCCATCCACGACCTCGGTCATGGATTGGATCGCCGACCAGGCGTCACGTGACTGAGCCTTGTCGATGATGCGAGCCATGTTCTGTCGCGACTTCCGTGGCCCCGACTTGTTCGCCCACTGCTCGAGATCGATCGCCGACACCCGGTCGTACCACACATCGATGGAGGGAAGTCGCGCAAAGCGCGCCATCGATCGGCGGTAGCTCATCCCCACGGCACGGGCGATCTCCTTCCCCGTGGATTTCGGCAGCGAGTTCTGTTCGGCCAGCAGAATGAATGACGCCGCAAGCCGCTTGACATCCCACTCGAACGGCCCCGGATTGGTCTCGTCGAAGTCGTTGATGTCGAACACGGGCACACGGTCCGGGGCTCCATAGAGGCCGAAGTTCGCCAGGTGGGCATCCCCGCAAAGCTGGACGATCAATCCGGTGTGTGGAGAAGAGGCAAGATCGGCGGCCATCACGATCGCTGAACCACGGTAGAACGCGAACGGGTTCGCCCCCATCCGCTGGTGGCGCAGGGGAAGGAGATCGTGAACGCGTGTGTCCTCCTGCTCTTCGAGCAGATCAATGGGGTCACGATCGGCGTTCAGGTGCCAGTCGGCAAGGTCACCGCGCTTGACTTCCTTGCGGGCAGCGCGACCTACCTCACGACGTTCAGCGGCACTCAGGCCCCTGGTCTCAGGCAGGCTCGGTGCTTCGGGTGGGGGTCCGGTCACGGTCGTAGCGTAAGCCCGGCGGGAGCGTGAACCTCCTCCGCCAACGTCCGCGTCGTCCGCCCGCGGCCAGGATCTGCTCATCGAGCGCATCCACCCGACGCCACATCTCGCTCGCATCGTGTTCGCTCACCATGCCTCCGGCAAAGCGCAGCGGCGCGGCCGCCATGGCGAACTCCTGAAGACTTGCTGACACGGCATCGGGAAGATCGGGTGTCTCCACGGGTAGGGCAGCCGGCGCCCATGATCCAGGCAGTGGCATTCGAGCTTCACGCAGGAGCGCCCGAACCCACTGCACCGCATTCGCCACTGCCCTTTCCGGTGCCGTGGCCTCGAGTCGGCGGCGCACGCGTCGCCGCAGAGTGGCGGCGAGCACCAGCCACCCTCCGAGCAGAATGCCCACCGACACGATGACTCCGATCACAGCGATCAGGATCGATCCAAGGCTCGATTCCGTCGAGGTGTCCTGCTCTCGATTCTCGTCACCCCCGCCGTCCGGGCTCGGCCCCGGTGGCGTGGGATCGACATCAGGCTTCCTGTCCGGCTCGGGCACCTCCTCCGGGGTGAGCGGACGTTCGACGGCCGGCCGCCCTGCATCGCGATCCTGAGGCGAGGGCTGGAAGGTGACCCAACCCAGACCGGTCAACCGAGCCTGCGCCCACACCCCGGTGTCGATACCGCGCACAGTCGTGGTCGCCACCTGGTCACCGCCCGCCTGCTCCGCGCCCACCGGAGGAACCCACCCGATCACCAGGCGCGTCGGGATACCCCAGGAGCGACCGACGAGCGCCCAGATCGCGGCGAACTGCTCCTGCAATCCCTCCCCTTCGGCGAGCACCTGCACCAGCCCGGCATAGGAACGGTCCGGGGTGCCATCGGCGAGCACGGTCGGCGGCGCGGGGGTGAAGCGGTTCTCCCGCAGGAAGCGTGAGAGCAGCAGCAGACGCCGCCAGGTGTCGTCGCCGGCTTCCTCGGCAATCGCATCAGCAAGGTCCTGCATCGCCGCAGGCAGTGCACCCGGTATGAGCACGGCAGGGTCGATGTCGTCGATGAGCAGCGGGGTGGTGGCCTCGAGTTCCGCCTCGCTCGCCACGGCAACTCGGTAGTTGATGGCGAAGGCCTGGTCGACCGGCGAGGACAGCGCGGTGATGGTGCTGCTCTCCGCATCGACTCGTGTGGCGACCGCGCCGAGGACCTGGGTGACCTCCTGCGGCGTGGGCACCCACTGGCCGGGGAGGGCAAGGCCGATATCGACCCGGGTGCGACCGTCGGCACGCGAACCGTCCGGCTCCTCGCTCACCGTGATCGCGTCGCCGGGAACCCCGATCGTCGCGGCGGAGTACCAGCCGAACCCGTTGTATCGATTGAACGACGCCCAGATCGGGCGGTTCGCCGGCGCCTGCGGCCCGGTGACGATCGTGAACAACTCGACCTCGGTCTGGGTCGGTTCGAGCTGCCAGCGGGCGGCATAGACGAACGGATCGGGCGGCGATCCATCCGGGGAATCCACCGGATCGGAGATGCCGAGAAGCGAGAGTTGCAGCGGCGGGCCAAGGCGGGATTCGACCGCTGCGCTGCCGCCATAGGCCACACCACCGAGGATCAGCAGCATCAGCAACGCGCCTACCTCGCCGAGCCGAGTCGTCCGCACTGAATCGCGCAGTGCCCACGGGCCCGTGAGGAAGGCGAGCAACGCGAGGGCGACGACCGCGAACACCGCGACGAGTTGTCCCTCGAGGGTGTCGGCGAGGCCGGAAAGCAACGCCAGCACGATGAGGATCAGTCCAGGCACCGCCGACCACACCGGCCAGCGACCGCGAGCCAGAGCCCAGGAGAAGAACGCTCCGCCGGCGAGGATCGCGGACGCGACCGCGAAGGGCCAGATCGGCAGTCCGGTGACCCACGCAGCGGCTCCGCCGAGAACGATCGCGACGACGACCGCCGTCGCACCGACGAGCGCACCTCGCGCAGCGGCAGCAATGATGACGAGGAGCACGAGGGGTGCGAAGGCGAATCCGATCGCCTCGCCGTCGACGATGAGGGGCATCGCGAGCGCGATCAGCAGCGCGGGGAGCCCGGCGGCGATCGAGACTCCCCAGGGGTTCTCTGTGCGCATGCGAGGCGCGACGGCGATCGTCACGGCCGCATCACCCCGGCGCTCGGGATGCGATCCCACCAGCCTCGTGCCCCGTGTCCTGTGACGACGAGCGTGGTCGCGGCGGAGAGGCGCTGCAGTCGGCGATCCGCGTTGGCCTGCTGCAGCCCTACGGTCGCGAGGGATTCCAGTGCCGCGCCCGAACTATGGGCCTTCAGCGATTCGCCGCTCGTGGTGCGCAGGGTGACCTCGAATCCAGCCGAGATGGCGACGGCCGCAACCGACGCTGTGAGATCCACAGCATCTTCGAAGTCATCGGGATCCCGGACGGCGCGGGGATCGTCGACGAGCACCAGCGTCATGTGGGGACGCGTCACGTCGATGTACTGCCGGGTCATGAGGGTTCCGGCCTTCGCGGAGGAACGCCAGTGGATGTGGCGCATCTCGTCACCCACGACGTATTCGCGCAGCGAAGCGAAGGTGGTGATCCCTGCGTCATCGACACCGGAATGGTCGGTGAAGGCCATTGGCAGACTGGCCAGCGGCAGCGGATGAACGCGAGGGGTGATGAGCGTCTCCACCGCGTCGACGTCACCGAGGTGTCGGGTGAAGAGTCCCCATGGATCGCTGCGGGAACAGATCCAGGGACCGAGTCGCAGAGGGCCACGATGAGCGGTGGGAACGATAATGGTCGCCTCTCCGGGCACCTGCCCCCAGCGCACCCCGGTGACACTGAGGCCTCGGCGGGTCGCGAAGCGCAGGCCCGATCGACGTCTGGTCTCCCCCCGCCAGCGCAAGCGCACCTCCGCGTGGGTTCCTCGCTCGATGCGAGCCGGCACCCAGGCATCGATGTCGAGTCGAGCACCGCCCGCGGTCATGACAGCCGCGACGAGCACCGCGAGGACCGCGGCGATCGCCATGCCGATGAGCTCGGGGATCGCGGTGGCATAGCCGAGCCCCCCGAGCACGATGGCGGTGCCGAAGACTCCGATACCGCGCCAGGTGGGGCGCATGCTCAGGGTGCGGGCACCGAATCGACGGCGCGGCGCACGATGTCGGTACGCGCGGCCATCGTGGCAGCCACGTCGAGGGAGTCGGTGTCGTCGAGAACGAGACGGTGGGCGAGCACGGGGACGGCGAGGCGCTGAGCGTCCGCGGGTGCGACATACGCGCGTCCCGCGAGCAGGGCCGAGGCTTGGGCAGCGCGCATCAGCCCGACGCTGCCGCGAGGACTGGCGCCCAGACGCACTCCCGGCATGCTGCGGGTCGAGGCGACGAGGGCGACTAGGTAGTCGATGACCTCGGGGGCGACGAATACCGAACGAGCATCATCGATGAGGGCCAGTACATCCGCGGGGTCGCCCACCCTCGGCAACGTGTCCACCTTCACCCCGTCCTGCACATTGGCGAGGACCCGAGCCTCCGCTGAGGAGTCGGGATAGCCGATGGACAGCGACATCAAGAATCGGTCGAGCTGTGCCTCCGGCAGCGGAAAGGTGCCCTCGGCATCGATGGGGTTCTGGGTGGCCAGGACGACGAAGGGGCGCGGCACGGCGTGGCTGACGCCATCGACGGTGACCGTCCGTTCCTCCATCACCTCGAGCAGCGCCGACTGGGTGCGCGGTGAGGCGCGGTTGATCTCGTCGGCGAGCACGATCGAGGCGAACACCGGGCCGGGATGGAATTCGAAGGACTGGGAGCCCTGGTGGAACACTGAGACGCCGGTGACATCGCTCGGCAGCAGGTCAGGGGTGAACTGAATGCGATGCCAGGTCATCCCCAGCGCTGTGGCCATGCTGCGCGCAAGCGAGGTTTTACCGACCCCGGGGACGTCCTCGATGAGGAGGTGGCCCTCGGCGAGCAGGCAGGTCAGCGCGAGTTCGACGGTCTCGCGCTTGCCCTGGATGAACCCCTCGACGGCTTCGACAATGCGGGCAGCGCGGGCAGCCGCCACTTCAGCGGCCGGCTCGGTCAGGCTCGGCATGGTGGCCAGCCTAGGCGTTCATGAGGGGAATTCCGTGCTCATCGGCAGGTCGGGACCTTCGGCCCTCACTGCGGGGTCGCTCTCCTCGTGACAGTGAGGGGTAGGGCCTCTCAGACTGAAGGTGAGCCCACACGGAAGGAGGACGCCATGAAGCGCACCATCGTCGTCGGTTATGACGGCTCCGAGCACGCCGCTCAGGCTGTGGTGTTCGCTGCGGCTGAGGCTGAGAAACGCGACGCTCCGCTTCGCCTGGTTCACGCCTTCACTCCACCCATGGGCGGAGCTGGACTCGGGTATGGCGCAGTCCTGCCCGTTGATGCGCTGGAGACCATGCGAGACGGCATCGCCACGAACATGGAAGACGACGTGTCCCGGATTCGCGCAAAGCATCCGAACCTCACGATCGAATCGACCGTGATTCTCGGCAACTCCGCTGCGGTCCTACTCGAGCAGGCCGAGGACGCGCAGTTGCTCGTCGTCGGCAGCCGAGGCCTCGGTGGATTCCGCGGCATGCTGCTCGGTTCGACAGGAATCCAGGTCGCTTCTCACGCATCGTGTCCGGTCGTCGTCGTGCGCGCACTGCCCGCTGATGCCCCTCGGCGCGTCGTCGTCGGGGTTGATGGCTCTGACCTCTCGCAGGCTGCCCTCGCCTGGGGTTTCGACTACGCATCGCGTCACGGCATGACGTTGAACGCCGTGCACGCGTGGACGATCCCCTCCTTCGATCTGCTCGCCGCACCCGCTGGTCCCGCACCGGTCGATGTGGACACGATCACCGAGGAAGAACAGCGAAGCGCAGCGGAATCCCTCGCCGGCTTCCGAGATCGATACCCCGATGTCGCGGTCGAGGAGACCGTCGTCAAGGAGTCCGCGACCAAGGCCCTGCTCGAGGCTGCAAAGAACGCGTCACTCATCGTGGTCGGCACCCATGGACGCGGTGAGGTGATGGCCGCCGTGCTCGGCTCGGTGAGCCAGGCCCTTCTACGCAAGGCTGAGGTCCCCGTCGTCGTGGTGGGAACATGACCGACGCGCCGGTGTCCCCCGATATGGAGCATCTCACCGAGATCTCCCTCGGAGCGTTGCTCACGATCGAGGATGATCAGTCGCTGTGGGATGCCTGGCAGTTGATGTTCCTCTCCGGCCGGCGCCATCTGGTCATCATCGATGGCGAGGGCCGCTACCTCGGGGTGGTGGCCGATCGAGCGATCCTTGCGGAGTTGCCGCTGACTGAGGAGCGCCTCGCCGAGCGGACGGTGCGCGAGGTCATGGCGACCCCGGCAGCCCTCCATCCCGATGACTCCCCACGCGCGGCTGCCCAACGGATGGTGGATGCCTCGGTCGAGGCCGTGCCCATCGTGGATGCGGCCGGGCGGCTGCAGGGCATGGTCACGACCAGCGACCTCACCCGGTGGTTGGCGGGGCACTGACCCCTCCCCGGTACCGTGGGGGTCATGGCTGATCGCACCCAGGACCGCATCGTCTGGGTGGATTGCGAGATGACGGGCCTCGATCTGGACAAGGACGCCCTGGTGGAGATCGCCGCGATCGTGACCGAGGCCGATCTCACCGAGGTCGATGAGGGCATCTCCCTCGTGATCCGGCCCGAGCGGATGGATCTGCTCGATTCGATGGAGGATGTCGTCACCGACATGCACACCTCCTCTGGCCTGCTGTCGGAGATTCCCCATGGCATCCCGCTCGCCGAGGCCGAGGCCGCCGTTCTGCAGTACGTGAAGAGCCACGTGCCCGAAGCGCGGCGGGCTCCCCTGGCCGGGTCGAGTGTCTACGTCGATCGCGGCTTCCTCGCTCGCGATATGCCAGCGCTCGATGAACATCTCCACTACCGCCTCATCGACGTCTCGACGATCAAGGAAGTCTCCCGCCGGTGGTATCCGCGGGTCTATTTCAATGCGCCGGAGAAGAAGGGCAACCACCGCGCGCTAGGCGACATCCGCGAGTCCATTGCCGAGCTTCGCTACTACCGCGATGCGGTCATGGTGCCTCCGCCCGGCCCCGACACCGATTCCGCTCGCGCGACCGCAGCCGAGCACATCGTCGACCACGGCTGATCAGGCGTTCGCTTCCTCAGTTTCCTCTCGTCGACCCGGCTGATGCGGCAGGTGACGCGTCAACGGGAGGGACAGGACCGCGAGGAGCGTTGCTCCCAGCAATCCAGCGCGCAGGGCGCGCAACTGTGCCTCCTCATAGTTCTCGACGACCGCTGTCGTCGTCACAGCATCGAGTCCGGCCTCTCGCGCCGCAGCCTCGACCTGCGCTGAGGTGACGAAGTCGATTCCGGTCGAGGACTCCGCAGCCTGTTGAGACAGTTCGGCGCTGATCCGCGGATCCTGGGAGATGTTGGTGACGAACGCACTGGTCAGCCCGGACAGGACCACCGCACCGATGAGAGCCACACCCAGCGACGAACCGAGTTGCTGTCCGGTGAACTGCAGACCACCGGCCTCGCCTCGACCCGAGGAATCGACCGACGACTGAACGACCTTGCCCAACTGCGAGGCCAGCAAGCCCATGCCGACACCCAGGCAGGCCATGGAAACCGCAAACATCCGCTCTGCGAGGTCCGGTTGGATCGTGGCGAGAAGGATCACACCTGCGACCGCGGTGATGGCAAGTCCGCTTCTCACGATTCCCCTCACCGAATAGCGGCTGGCGAGTCGGGCTCCTAGCGCCGATGCGATGAACATGGCGATGGAGACCGGCAGCATCTTGATCCCCGTCTCGAGCGCGTTGAGACCGAGCACCAACTGCAGGTAGAGCGGAACGGTGAAGAAGATTCCCATGAGGATGAGGTTCTGGGAGGTGAGTCCGAATAGGCCAGCGCGCAATGGCGGGATCTTCAGGAGCGCCAGGTGCACCAGAGGGTCGCGACCGGACTTCTCCCGGTGCCGCTGCCAGACGACGAAACCCCACAGCAATGCAGCACCGGCCGCGATGACGAAGATGGTGAGTGAGAATCCGAGTGGCTCCACGGGCGAGTTCGCGGGCTCGACCCAACCCCAGGTGCTCGACTGCAGGACGCCCAGCACGATGAGGCCTAGGCCGACAGCCGACAACGCAGCGCCGATGACATCGAAGCGCGGCTTGGGTCCCGGATTCGCCACATCCTGAACCAACCGGACCATGGCGAGAATGATCAGGATCAGCACGACTTCACCCACGAAGACGATCCGCCAGGTGAATTCCGTCGTCGCCCAACCTCCGAGGATCGGCCCGACAGCGATCCCGGCCCCGGCAACTCCACCGATGATGGCGTAGGCCGCCCCTCGCTGCTTCCCCGAATAATTCCCCGCGACGAGGGCGACCAGGGCGGGCATGACGAGCGCAGCTCCCAATCCTTCGAGGATCGACCAGCCGAGGGTGAGCACGATGACTGAGGGAGCGACCGCGGTGACGAGGGAGCCGCAGCCGTAAATGATGAGCCCGATCACGAAGGCCCGGCGACGCCCGATGATGTCCCCGATCTTGCCCCCGGACAGCATGAACATCGCCATCGTCAGGGAATACAGGGTGATCACTGCCTGGATCGTCGTCACACTCGTGTCGAAGTCGTCGACGAGAGTGCTGATAGACACGTTCATGACGGACTGGTCCAACACCACGACGAACTGCGCCAGTGCGAGTGCCGTGAGGGGCCACCAGCTCTTCATGAGAGGTTCAACGCTCCCCTTCGCCGTTGCCCCGCTGCCGGAATTGTCGAGCCTTAGTCAGCGGCTCGTCGATCCTCAGCGACGCTAACCCCCATATTCACGAGGGTCAAGGCATCGCCGACGGTACTGACTGGATCAACCCACCGACTCTCTCCGCGAGGCCCGGAGTCCTCGTGCAGTCCTGGACGGCCTACACTCATACGGCACTCTCGCAGGAGAGTCGCGGTGGGTGTAGCTCAGCCGGTAGAGCACCTGGTTGTGGTCCAGGATGTCGCGGGTTCAAGTCCCGTCACTCACCCCAAGGATCGTGTCCCACCGGCGACTCGGCGACGACGAGCCTGCCCCGGTCCCGGACACAGATCAAGAGGTTGCGACCATGCGGGTGTGCCAGGAATGAAGCCGGAGGACACGCGCCTCAAGGTAGAGGTGAAGTCAGCCGGCGACCTACGGCGATGGTTGATCGCCAACCACGCTACGGATGACTCCGTGTGGCTCGTGACCTACAAGAAGTCTGCCGGACATCGCTATGTGTCCACCGACGAGATCCTCGACGAGTTGGTGGCCTTCGGGTGGACTGACGGCATTCGACAGAAAGTCGACGATCAGCGCACGATGCAGTTGATCTCTCCTCGTCGCACGAAGCCCTGGGCCAAGAGCTACAAGGATCGCGCCGAGAGGCTCATAGCCGAAGGACGAATGCACCCAGCCGGCCAGGAATCGGTGGATGAGGCCAAGGCGTCCGGCGCCTGGACCGAGATGGACGAGGTGGACGCCCTGATCATTCCCGAGGATCTGAAGGACCGCCTGGAAAACCGGGGGGAAGCCCTGGAGAACTTCCTCGCCTTTCCACCTTCCACTCGACGCAACATCCTGCGGTGGATCGCCCAGGCGAGAACCGAAGACACACGCCTCCGGCGGATCGACAGAATCTCAGCGGATGCGTCCGACAACATCCGCACGCGGGTTAATGGCTAGGGATGGATCCACCCCACTCAGCACTTATGCGATAGCGCTGCTTCGTGAAGGTCCTTGTGCTCGGTCGGATCGATCGCTTCGACTCCTGCGATGAACGCGTCGAGGTCGACCTTCACGCCGTTGACCCAGGTGCCGAGGACCTTCACCTCATCGGTCAACTTGTCCGAGTCGACCGTGAAGGGATCAGCTGAGAGTTCAACGAGGTCCGCACGCTTGCCGACCGCGAGCGATCCCAGGTCGTGATCGCGACCCAACTGCCGCGCCGCATTGATCGTGTGGGCCTTGAAGGCGTCATCCAGGCTGACCTGCTGTGAGGGCCCGTGCAGC
>CAZVCZ010000036.1:0-4510 GCA_964626275.1 uncultured Bifidobacteriaceae bacterium
CTGACAGCGCCGAAACCAGGCGAATGACTCGACGGTCGGTCAAGGAGGGTTTCGTGGCGTTGGGGGTGTGTTTCCGCGGAAACACCGTGGCCATGCGTGACCGGCTGCCCTTCGGCATCACGACCCACACAGCGAGAATCGCCGTTCCCATCGCCAGCGCAGTCATAGAGCCTGCTCCACCCCTCGCGCGATCCGATGCACCCACCACAACCCGAGCACCGTGAGCGCGACGCCGGCCACGAAACACATCAGGCCCGCGGGGGTTCCGAGCAGCCACGCGAGCGGATCACCCCCGAGGGCCAGCCCGAGCAGCAGCCCGATGAGCGGCAACGTCGCCAGCATCCGAGCCGTGGCCCGAGGGGCTGCCAGATGGGCCTTAAGTTGGACGCGAACCTCTTCTCCGGCCCGTGCACTCGCACTCAACCGGTCCAGCGCACTGGCCAGTCCTGCCCCCGATGATTCAGAAACCTCCCAGCACGCCGCAAGGAAACGCCACTGCTCGAATCCATTCGCCTGAGCGTCTCGACGAAGCGCCGCGGGGACATCACCGCCCCACTGCGCCGCAGCGACAGTCTGCGGAGCCACTCCGTCGAGGGCGGAGAGCAATGCCGGGCGCATGGGCTGCCCTGAACGCAGATCGGATGCGAAGGTGGCAATCGCCTCGATTCCGCGTCTGCGAGCAGCGGCCTCGCGCTTTGCGCCACCGGGAGCAAGCCGACGTAGGCGCGCCCACAGGGTCGCAAGATCGAACACCGTGGTGGGCTGCTGACCGGGAGCGATGACCGCCGCAAGCCGCACGGAAGCGGCCGGTGGGACGACACACCACACGGCGAGGGCCGCGACTACGGCAGCTGCCACAGGCAGAGTCAGCACACTCACGCCTTCATATCGACATGGGCGTGCTCGACGCGTTCCCGAAGCCGATCAATCGCGGGGAATTCCTGTGTCGCACCATCACTATCGAAGGTCAGTGCTGGCTGAACGCGGACCAATCCCTCCTGATCGAGTTCGACCACATGGATCCCCGCGAGATATCGCTGCCCCCGCGATGACCGATGGAGATGCAGGATGACGTCGAGACCGGCTGCCGCGAGAGAGTGGACGGCTACTCGCGGCAACCCGGCGGCAAGCCCCAGTGCTTCGAGACGCGCGGGGACATCCGCGGCGGAATTCGCATGGAGCGTTCCGCATCCACCTTCATGACCGGTGTTGAGCGCCGCCAGCAGGTCCACCACCTCGGCCCCGCGCACCTCGCCCACGACGACGCGGTCAGGCCGCATGCGCAGGGCCTGCCGAACAAGATCAGCGAGAGTGATTCGCCCGATTCCCTCGACGTTAGGTGGTCGGGACTGCAAGCACACGACGTGCGGATGAGCGGGCCGCAACTCTGCGGAATCCTCCACGATGACGATTCGTTCATCAGCGGCGACGCCACCGAGCAGGGTCGACAGGATCGTGGTCTTCCCGGTTCCCGTTCCCCCACTGATCAAGAAGGCCAGTCGGGCCTCGATGATCGCCCTCAGCCATGACGCTGCGCTGTCGGTGAGTGAGCCGAGCGCCATGAGTCGATCGAGCGTGAAGGCTCGACGGCGCGGGATGCGAAGGGACATCACTGCTCCGTCACGTGCGATAGGAGCGATGACGGCATGCAACCGCGTTCCATCCGGCAACTGCGCATCGACGAACGGCACTGATTCGTCGAGCCGTCGCCCCGCCTCACTCGCCATTCGTTGAGCAAGCCGCCTAATCGCATCATGATCCGGAAAAGACACCTCGCTGCGTTGAAGACCCTCCCCGCGATCGATCCAGATCTCGTCCGGAGCATTCACGAGAACATCGGTCACGTCATCGTCACGGAGGATCGCGGATAGTGGTCCGGCGCCGCTGAGTTCATCTCGGAGCGCACCCACGAGCGACAGCATGGCGGCATCACCGAGCACCACGCCCTCGTCGCGAAGAGCCCTGGCGACCGTTGCCGGACTCGGATTCCCGTGGCGTTCGGTCGAGTCGATCAGTCGTTGTCGCACTCGTTCGACCAGGTCGGTGCCGCTCATGCCGCACGCCTACGGAGCCGTCGATCATGCGGAAAGAGATCGAGGCCAACGAGAAGCAGCTCGACGATGCGCTCCCGCGTGACCGGTCGAGCATCGGCATACGCCCCCACCACGGGCACCGGTAGCACTGCGGCAACATCGTCGACATCGAGGTCGCTGTCTCGACGCTGTCGGACCACCACTCGGACATCCCCGCTGCCTTCCTGCAGTTGTGGCAACCGCGCGGCCGCCGCGGCAACGGCCCGCAGTTCGGCAGGAACGACGACGATCACGTGTGCATAGCGGGATGCTCCGGGGGGAATGTCCCCGTCGATGATGGTGAGTGGGAAGCCGCGAGCACCCGCCGACACCATCGATTCCCAGGCTGTGGCTTCCACCTCGACAGGCCGGCGCGCGTGGCTGAGCAGGTGAACGTGCTCGGTCACGGGAAGGGCCCGACGCAGGGAATCCGGAGCGACCCGACCGCTGGTCCGAGCAAGATCGGGCCACCTCAGGCCCGGGATCGACTCCGCGCCCAGTGCCACGTCGAGCCCGCCCCCGACCGGATCGCCATCGATGAGAAGGACACCATCCGATAGACGCGCTCCCGCCGCTTCCGCCAGGGCCACAGCCAGGCTGGACGCGCCGGCCCCACCGCATCCGGGCACCACGCACACCAGCGGGGAGTCCTGCGCTCGGGAGTGCAGCGAATCGACGAGCAACTCATAGACGGTGCGCTCGTCATCAGGCCACAGCAGCACCCGCTCCGCACCCAGCTCGACGGCTTGCCGCCACACCGACGCATCATCGTGTCGAGCGAGGATCAGGACATGTGGTCGGCGCACAGGATCGGCATCGAGGGCCTCCACCAGCGCGTTACTGTCGAGGATGACCACGGCAGCCTGGCTGTAGGAGGGACCGGCCTGTGACACCGAGCGATAGACGGCAATCCCGACATCAGCGGCCGCAGCAAGGCGCAGCACGGCTTCCTCAAGATCGGCATCCTGGGTGACGAAGGTGACCGGCGTGGTGTCGACTACATGTTCCTGTGTCATGTGAACTGTCATAGGAGCACTGTGCGCGCCAGATCGTCGACGAGTCGACCCTCAATCGTCACCTGTGGATAAGCACGACGCAGTAGTCTGGCTCCCGTGGTTGATATTCGTGCCGCAGCATTCTTCGACCTCGACAAGACCATCCTCGCTACGTCAAGCGCGCTCGCCTTCACCAAGCCGTTCTATAAGGGGGGTTTGATCAGGCGCAGTGACGTGATCCGATCCGCCTATGCGCAGTTCGTGTTCCTCGCATCGGGCGCCGACCACGACCAGATGGAAGCCATGCGGCAGTACATGTCGAATCTCGTCACCGGCTGGGATGTCGCAAAGGTCCGCGAGATCGTTGCGGAGACCCTCGACGAGATCATCGATCCTGCGGTCTATGAGGAAGCCGTTGCCCTCATCGAGTCGCACCAGGCGGCCGGACGCGAGGTCATCATCATCTCGTCGTCGGGAACAGAGGTCGTGGAGCCCATCGGCGCGCGGCTCGGTGTCGACCTCGCGGTGGGAACCCAACTCGCGGTCGAAGACGGTGTCTACACCGGGGAGATCCTGTTCTACGCCTACGGGGAGGGCAAGGCTGAGGCAATGCGGGAGTTGGCCGCCGAGCGCGGATACGACCTCGCTGCGTGTTACGCCTACACCGACTCGATTACCGATCTGCCGATGCTCGAAGCAGTGGGGCATCCCACTGCAGTGAACCCCGATTCGAGCTTGCGTGCCATCGCAGAGGAACGCGACTGGCCCATCCAGGACTTCGCGAAACCGGTGGAGATGAAGTCACGCATCTCCAGCAAGCAGGCCGCTGCGGCGGCTGGCGCGAGCGCCGCGCTGGGCGCCGTTGCCCTCGGGGTGACCTGGTACGCCCGGCATCGTCGAGCCGGGTGACACTCCTCCGACCTAGGGCGCTGCCGGATCCTCAGCGGGAGGCGTGGGCTCCGGTGTCGGAGTCGGCTCCGGTGTCGGGGTTGGCGTGGGAGTTGGCTCCGGTGTCGGTGTCGGGGTCGGGGTCGGAGCCGCGATGGCGATCGTGAGGGTCACCGGAGTGCCCTTGTCCGCCGACGTTCCGGCCGACGGCGACTGCGCCAGAACGGTTCCCGGCGCCACCGTCTGCGACTCCTGGTAAATCACCTCGACAGTGAAGCCAGCCGCAGACAGGTTCGCCCTGGCCTCCGCCTCGGTTTGACCGACGATATTGGGGACGGCACTTCGGCCGCTGGACACTTCGATGCTCACGGCGGTGCCGACATCGACGGCAGATCCCTCCGGCGGGTTTTGACCCAGCACATAGCCGGCCGGCTGATCCGATTCGATCGTCGTGACATTCCCGAGGACGAGTTTGGCGTCTGCAAGCGCGGTTTCGACATCGGCGACCGACGTCAAGCCGGTCAGCGGGGGGACCGTGGTCTTCTCGAACCCGGC
>CAZVCZ010000036.1:4520-14684 GCA_964626275.1 uncultured Bifidobacteriaceae bacterium
TGTTGACGGCCTGCCCCTCCTCGAGTTGCTCGCCCGGAGTGGGCTGCTGCCCGATGACGGTATCCACCGGAAGATCGGACACCTCCGGCGTCTGCACTCCGAGAACGAGGCCCTCTCGATCGAGGACGTTCTCCGCCTGGACGATGGTCAGGCCGCGCAGATCAGGCACCGTCACCTTCGCCGCGGTGGTCCGACCGAGAACAAGCGCGGCCGCGAGCGCGGCGAGGCCCACGATCGCGAGGATGCCGATGATGAGCGCGACGAAGAATCCAGCGCCACGTTGGGCCTTGCGGCCTCGGGGACGTGCGGTGTCGATGGCGTAGACCTCGGTGGGATCGACGACATCGAGACGTTGGGTTGCGTCCGGCAACAGCGCAGGCACGGCTGCGGTGACTGGTCCGCCAACGGCGGCAGCATCCACATCAGCCCGGAACTCCGCCGCACTCTGGTAGCGCTCATCGGGGCTCTTCGCCAGCGAGCGCATGACGACAGCATCGATCTGCGGGGAGATCTCCGGATCGATCTGCGACGGAGGGAGGGCCTGCTCGCTGACATGTTGGTAGGCCACCGACACGGGTGAGTCTCCGGTGAACGGAGGACGTCCCGTGAGGAGCTCATACAGCAGGACACCGGCCGAATAGAGATCGCTGCGGGCATCGACAACCTCGCCGCGCG
This sequence comes from uncultured Bifidobacteriaceae bacterium, assembly GCA_964626275.1. Classification (GTDB taxonomy): domain Bacteria; phylum Actinomycetota; class Actinomycetes; order S36-B12; family S36-B12; genus M55B157. The sequence continues at coordinate 5,196 of CAZVCZ010000036.1, forward strand.
CCTGTTCCGGAGAGAGGTACTGGGCCGTGCCCATGACCGTCGAGGCTGACGTCATGGTGTGGCCGACCTCGTTCACCGCACGCGCGATGCCGAAGTCCATCACCTTGACCTCTCCGGTGCGGGCGAGCATGACGTTCGCCGGCTTGATGTCGCGGTGAACGATGCCGTGGCGATGCGCGTAATCCAAGGCGGCGAGCGTGCCGGAGATGATCTCCAGGGATCGCTCCGGCATGAGTCGACGGTTCGAAGACACCAACTGCCGCAGCGTCATGCCATCGACGTACTCCATGACAATGTAGGGAACGATCGTCGTCTCGCCGTGGTCGCCGAGGACGTCCTCACCGGTGTCGTAGACCGCGACGATATTCGGGTGATTCAAGGCGGCAGCCGACTGTCCCTCTCGGCGGAAGCGAGCCTGGAAGGCGGGGTCCCGAGCGAGATCGGGGCGCAAGATCTTGATCGCGACACGACGACCTAGACGAACGTCACGACCCTCCCACACCTCGGCCATACCACCGCGGCCGATGATGGAGATGAGCTCATAACGATCGCCCAGAGTGCGTTCCACACCCGAACCGTCAGTCACGACATATTCCTCCTGATCCTTGACGCAGCAGTCTGGCAGGTCGTTCCCCTTGATCCGATCAGGTTCAGCGCGGGTCCCGTCGGTGATCTCATCGCAGCGCCGCCTCGATCACAGCCCGGGCGATGGGGCCGGCGAGCGCGTTCCCGCTCACCTCCGCCTCCCCGCCATCCTCCACGACGACGGCGACGGCGATCTGCGGGTTCGTCGCGGGGGCGAGGGCCACCATCCAGGCAACGGGTTCATCGTTTTCTCGGCCCGTCTGCGCCGTCCCGGTCTTCGCCCCCACCCGCACGGCCTGGCCATCGGCATTGGTGATTCCGCGGAGCACTCCGGCCGTTCCGCGCTCCACGACCGCGACCATCATCTCCACGAGGTCGGCCGCGTCCTCTGGACTCAACGCGGGGCCGAACTCTCGTGGAGTCGACGTCCGCAGGATGGCGAGATCGGGACCGCGGATCTCCTGCACGAGGTAGGGCTCCATCACGATGCCGTTGTTTCCGATTCCCGCCGTCACCATCGCCATCTGCATGGCTGTGGCCCGCACATCGAACTGGCCAATCGCGCTCAGAGCAGTCTGTGGCGCATCGGGTGCATCCGGGAAACGTGATGTGGAGGCCCGCAGCGGTGTCGTGAAGGCAGTGTCGAAGCCGAAGGCTTCCGCCTGCTCGCGAAGTGCGTCCGCGCCAAGTTCATTGCCCAGCCACGCGAAGGCGGTGTTGCAGGACTGAGCCAGCGCCTCGATCAGGGTGACCTCGCCATCAGGTCCGCATGGCTCACCGGTCCAGTTCCGCAGGGTTCGCGTCGACAGGGGCAACTCGTATTCCGCTGGCCCCGGAAGTACGGATTCGGGGGTGAAACGCCCCGAGGCGAGCGCGGCTGCAGCAGTGACGAGTTTGAAGGTCGATCCCGGTGGGTTCAAGGCCACGATCGGTCGATTGATCAGCGGTTGATCGGAGTCGTCGATCAACAACTCGTAGTAGTCGCGAATCGCCGCCGGATCATGCGACGACAGGATGTTGGGATCAAAGGAGGGGGACTGGACCTGAGCCAGGATGCGTCCGGTGGTCGGCTCGATCGCGAGGACCGCCCCCTGGGTGCCCCGTAGGCCTTCCCATGCGGCTGCCTGCGTGCGCGCATCGATCGTCGTCGTCACAGCGCCACCGCGAGGCTGCTGACCGGCGATCAACTGCTGGAGTCGGTCGACGAAGAACAGGTCCGATGAGCCGGAGAGGACATCATTCTCCGTTCGCTCCAGGCCTGTGGCGCCGTAGACGATGGAGTAGAAGCCCGTGACGGAGGCGTACTGCTCTCCTTCGGGATAGACCCGGAGATAGCGCAGGGAGCCTGAGGTTTCCACGGATCGCGCGACGGGTTCAGCACCCACCAGGATCGGTCCACGTTCGCGCCCGTACTCATCCAGCAGGACCCGCTGGTTGTCCGCGCGGGCCCGGTAGTCGTCCGAGCGGTAGACCTGAATGATCGTGACGTTGACGAGCAGGGCGATCAACAACAGCGCCAACACCACAGAGAGACGGCGGATCGATCGCGTCATCGCGCCACCACCTGGGTCGCCATCGAGTCGTGGGACGCCGGATCATCCGGTGGTTTTCGGGCGCGATGGGAGATCACCAGCAGCAGGGCGATGATGATCCAGTTCGCCACCAGTGATGATCCGCCATAGGAGAGGAAGGGAGTGGTGAGGCCGGTCAGCGGGATGAGCCGGGTCACGCCGCCGACGATGACGAACACCTGAAGTGCGAGCGTGATCGACAGGCCCGCTGCGAGTAATTGTCCGAAGGGATCACGGACGGCTACCGCCGCGCGAAGTCCGCGCTCGACGAGGACCGCATAGAGCAGGAGGATCGCGATGAGTCCTGTGAGACCGAGTTCCTCACCCAGCGCGGCAACGACGAAGTCGGTGTTCGCGAACGGAACCAGGCTGGGATAGCCGCGCCCGAGGCCGGTGCCGAAGAGTCCGCCGTTGGCGAGGCCGTACAACGACTGCACGATCTGGAAACCACCGGTGTCTGAGTATGCGAAGGGGTCGAGCCAGACCTGGACGCGCACCCGCACGTGCCCGAACGCCAGATAGGCGAACACTGCGCCGAGGGCAAACAGGCCGCCGGCGAGGAGGAACCAGGATCGCCGCTGGGTGGCGATATAGAGCATGGAGACGAATAACCCGAAGAACAACAGCGATGTGCCCAGATCCCGCTCGAAAATAAGGACGCCCAGCGACACCACCCACGCAACCAGGATGGGGCCGAGATCCCGGGGTCGCGGGAAGCCGATCCCGAGGAAACGAGTGCGCACCAGGGCTAAGGAGTCGCGCGTCACCACGAGATACCCGGCGAAGAAGATGGTGAGCAGGATCTTCGCGAGCTCCGCTGGCTGGAAGGTCATGCCGCCGACCCGCACCCACAGTGTCGCCCCATTCACCGTCGTGCCAATGACCGGCGCGAGCGGCAGGATCAGCAGGATGATGCCGATGAAACCTGCGGTGTAGGTGTAGCGCTGCAGGATCCGGTGGTCACGAATGACGAGCAGAACCAGGACGAACAGCGTGACACCCACTGCGAACCAGATCAGTTGGCTATAGACATCCGGCGTTGGCGGATCAGCTCCGACGCGCTGAGCACGCTGTGCCGCAGCGACATCGAGGCGATAGATCATGACGAGCCCCAGGATCGTCAACAAGGTCGCCACCGGCAGGATGAGCGGATCGGCGTATTTCACTCGCCAACGGACGATGACGTGGGCGATCAATGCGAGCACACCGACAACTCCGCTGGTGACCCAGAATCGAGGGTGGATTCCCTCCCCTGTCGCCCACGCAACCTGGACGGTGCCGAGTACTCCCAAACCCCACGCCATCACCAGCAGCATGAGCTCGAGATTGCGTCGAGTGGGTTGCTTCACGGAGAGATCTCCACGGTGGGACAACCTGCCGGCGGCCGCAGTCCCTCGCAGGCGGCCGCACGAGTGGCCATCTCCTCCGCGATGCGTTGGGCATCACTGAAATCATCGGCAGCGATCCCTCGACCGATCAACTCGGCGTCGAACACGGGAAGTTTCGCCACCTCCGTGTCGGTGACCTGTTCCGTTCGCTGCATCGGAATCCCCGCGAACGTCCCCGGCACACCCTGGTAGATCGCCACTCGGCCATCGGACGCACCGACGTACCACTGGTTGCTCCACCACACGGCCCCGAGCGTCGCTGCCCCGCCGATGACGATGACGAGAGCAGCAACACCGGCGAGCACATACCGCAGGATTCGCCGAGATGGCCGCCCATCACCCGCGGCCGTGCCGGAGATCGCCGCATCCACGACCGGAATCTCCGAGGTGGGCGGACCGCCACGAACAGGCGGAGGAGGTTCCGGGCGATCCGGATCGGGTTGGGCGTCATCCGGAAAACGCACCTGGGGTAGCCGTTCGCGCACACGTGGCTCCCCCGCGGCCCCGACGACGACAGGCTCGGTGCTCCGTTGGGTGTGCGTATCGCTGGAAAGCACGTCAGCGACGACGACGGTCACGTTGTCCGGCGCGCCCCGTGACAGCGCCAACTCGACGAGGGAGATAACGGTGCCGGTCGGTTCACCCTCGGACAGGATCGCCGCGAGTTCCTCGTCACTCACGACTCCGGTGAGTCCGTCACTGCACAGGAGATATCGATCCCCGGGTCGCGCTTCACGAACAGACAGATCAGCCTCGACCGGCTGCACACCGTCGATCGCCCGCATCAGCAGTGATCGTCGGGGATGGTGGGCCGCTTCGTCGGAGGTAATCCGTCCGGCGTCGACGAGAGTCTGCACGTAGGTGTGGTCATGCGTCACCTGGACGAGTTCACCTTCGCGCAGGAGATAGGCCCGGGAATCTCCCACGTGCACCACCGCCACCCGCTCGCCCTGCCAGAACAAGGCCGTGATCGTCGTCCCCATGCCGGCGAGATCGGGGTTGTCGCGAACGACCCGTCCGATGCTCGCTCCCGCGTCCTCGATGGCGTGGGCGAGGCCGGGGAGCACCTCGTCTGGAGTCGGGTCGGACTTCTCGAGCTCGGCGAGCGTCGCCACCGCCGCGGCACTCGCGAGTTCCCCAGCAGCGTGCCCCCCCATGCCATCAGCAACGACTAGCAGTCGCGGTCCGGCATAGCCCGAGTCCTCGTTGCCCGAGCGCACGAGTCCGACATCGGATCGCGCGGCGTATCTCAGGGCCAGGGTCATGGAGGATTCCTATGCGTTCAACTGCAAGGTCGTGCGCCCGATGCGCAAGGGGGCGCCGGGAGGCAAGGCGGTTGGGGTGGTGATGCGGGCACGCTCGATCCAGGTGCCGTTCGTGGAGCCGAGGTCCTCCACGATCCAGGCACCATCTCGGGGATAGATCCGAGCGTGCCGACTCGAGGCGAAATCATCATCGATGACCACGGTGGAATCGGGTGCTCGTCCCAGGGTGATCTGGGCGGTGCCGAGTGGGATGACCGTGCCTTCGAGTGGACCATCGATCACAGCTAGCGATGGCCCTGCTGACTTGGCCACCTTCGCGGGCTTCGGCTGCCTGGGGGGTTTCGGCTGCTTGGGTGGGCGACGGCGCTCGACCCCAGCGGCAGTTGGTCGCACATCGCGCGGCTGCACGAGATCACGACGCAGGATGAGAACGGTGGCGATGATGAAGATCCACAGCGCGGCCAAGAAGGCCAGGCGCAGCAGTGTGAGACCGAATTCGGTCATCGCTCAGCCGCTCCGATAGACCATCGTGGTCTGGCCGAGAGTGACCGTGCTGCCATCGACCAGCGCAGCCTGGGTGACACGCGTGCCGTCCACGCTCACTCCGTTGGTCGAGTTCAAGTCCCGCACGACCGTGGGTGATCCGAGAACGACCTCGCAATGCAGCCGTGAAACCCCAGGGTCATCGATGCGAATATCGGCGTCATGTCCGCGGCCCACTCGGGTGATAGGCCGCACGAGTGCGAAATGGGATTCGCCGATCGACAGCGATGGCTGGCCAGGTGTCGGCGGAGCCGAGTCAGCATGCACCGCCGATCGCGACACCGAATGGATCCGGAAGATCCCGGTCTCGAGTTCCTCATCGAGCCCGAGGGTGACCTCCACCGGACCGAGCAGGGTGTAGTCCTGCTGGGCGGCGTATTCGCTCACCAGTGTGGCGAGCTCTCCCTGGAGGGCGTCGCGGTGGACGCTGAGTCGCTCATCATCGGTCGGGGAGAGCTCAGCCGTGAAGACGTTCGGCACGACGGTGCGACCACGGGCGACCACAGCGGCGCGATCATCCATCTCCTTTTGGAGCGCAGCCGCGATCTCCACCGGCTGGACCTCCGCCTTGAAAGCGCGGGCGAAGGCGCCGTTGACGAGCCGGTCGAGCCGGTCCTCGAATCGATCGAGTAATCCCACCCGCTGATCGTATGCGGTGCCAGCCTCCAAGAGGCTGTGCGACGCCGCCAAGGCGACTTGATTCATCGATGGATATCGATATTATTCCTAGTCGTGATCTGGCGTCGATTCGCCGCCGAGTTCCTCGGGACAGCGCTGCTCGTGGCCGCCGTGGTCGGCTCCGGCATCATGGGCCAAGCGCTGTCGTCTGATCTCGCGGTCGTCCTCATCCTCAACATGATCTCCACCGTGCTTGCCCTGGGGGTCCTGATTTGGACGCTGGGGGCGATCAGCGGGGCCCACTTCAATCCTGCGGTCACCGGGGTTGCCGTGGTTCGCCGCGAAATGGCCGCCGGTGAAGGCGTCGGCTACATCGTCCTGCAGATCCTCGGTGGGTTGGCCGGTGTCGCTCTCGCGAACGTGATGTTCTCCCTGCCCGCCTGGACCCCCTCGACCAATGAGCGCTCCGGTGGAGGAATCTGGCTCGGGGAGATCGTGGCCACCGCTGGTCTGATCTGGGTCATTGGCGCTCTCACTCGCACAGGTCGCGGGCACCTAGGCCCAGTCCTGGTCCCCGCGTGGATCGGGGCGGCCTATTTCTTCACCTCCTCGACCTCGTTCGCGAACCCAGCCGTCACGATCGGTCGAAGCATGACCGACACCTTCACCGGAATCGCCCCCGCCGATGTCTTGCCCTTCATCGGATTCCAATTGATCGGTGCCGTCATCGGCGCGCTGTTGACCGAGGTGTTCTTCCCACGACGAGTGCCCCCGCCCCTGGACCTTCCCGATCCTGTCCATCAACCTCAGGGAGATTCCTCATGAGCGATAAGCCCAGCGTCCTGTTCGTCTGCGTCCACAACGCCGGGCGTTCCCAGATGGCCGCCGCCTATCTCACCCACCTCGCCGGCGACCACATCGAGGTCCGCTCGGCAGGATCAGCCCCGGCAGACTCCGTCAACCCAGCGGTGGTTGAAGCGATGGCCGAGGAGGACATCGATATTTCCGCGGAAACTCCCAAGGTACTGACGGTGGAGGCCGTGAAGGAATCCGACGTCGTGATCACGATGGGCTGCGGGGATGCCTGCCCGATCTTCCCGGGGAAGCGCTATGAGGACTGGGTACTCGAGGACCCCGCAGGTCAGGGAATTGATGCGATCCGACCGATTCGGGACGAGATCCGTCAACGTATCGAGAACTTGGTCGCCGAGCTCCTCGACTAGCCCCTACGCCAGGGCATGGGAATCAATCCGCCGGTGTGATCGGCGTACTCGTACCACGTCACGCCATGGACCTCCGACAACAGCAGGTCCTCCCACATCGACTTACCGACGAAGAACACGACGAGCAGAACCCAGACGAACACCTGCCACAGGGACCCGACCGCGATCGTGAATCCGAGGCCGGCCAGGAGGATCCCTGAATAGACAGGGTGGCGAACCCATGAATAGATCCCATCGGTGCGCAACGCCATGCCCTGGAGTGGCACCGGAGTGGGGGTGAGCGCCGAACCCAAGCGCGTCAGTCCGAGCAGTGCAACGGCAAGGCCGGCGAGAATGAACAGAACACCAAAAACAGCCGTCGCATCCGGCGGCCACAGTGCACTCGCGGAACGGCGCCACGGCACCACGAGCAAAGCAATGATCAAGAGGAACTGCAGTGCCACGAGCATCCAGCCCACGGTGGCGACACGGTCGCGCGCCTCCTTCAGACGCGCATCCTCAGGACGTCCAGGTCGGCCCGACTGATCGGACTGCGGGTCTGGCATAGCTCCCATCATGCCGTATCTCCCTCTCCCGCTAATGCCCACTCCACGACAGCCCCGCAGTGCAACGCCGTCGTCGGGTAGGTCGGGACCGGACTATCGAGGGGCTCCAGCAATTCGAGTTCCGTGCAGGCCAACAGCACGGAGTCCACATCATCACGCGCGGCAGAAGCGATCGCACCCTCGACGACTCCTCGCCCTTCGGCGGAACAGATTCCTCGGCACAACTCGCCGAAGATGACCTCATCAACCGGTCGTGGATCCTTGGGAACAACCGCTTCGATCCCGGCTGCTTGGAGACGCCGTCGATAGAACCCTGGAGCCATCGTGTAGGCGGTGCCCAGGACCAGGGGTCGATGGCGTCCATCCCTCTGCAAGGCACCAACGGCAACATCCACGATGTCAATCACCGGGATGGATACCGCCTCCCGCACTTGATCGATCACCCGATGCCCGGTGTTCGTGCACAAAGCGATCACTTCCGCACCTGCCACCTGCAACATCGATGCCTCCGCATGAAGTCGATCTCCGACGAGATCCCAACGGTCCTGTCGGAAGAGTTCCTCGATTTCTGCGAAGTCCACTGAGCGAAGGACGAGGTCAGCCGAATGCAAAGCGCCGAGTCGCGCCCGGACGCCCTCATTGATCAGGCGGTAGTACTGCGCAGTGGACTCCCAACTCATTCCACCTAGCAGGCCGATGCGCTTCATGCCGAGGCACTATCGAGTAGGGCGAGATCATCGGCGCTGAGGCGCAAAGTCGCGCCCTTCATGAGATCGTCAAGTTGATAGGGTCGCGAGGCGCTTGCGATGGGTGCGGCCACGGTTGGTTGGTGCACAAGCCATGCGATGGCAACCGAGGTCAACGAAACCTCATGGCGAGATGCGACGAGATCCATGGCGGAGAGCACCCTGAGGCCTCGGTCGTTCAAGTACGTCATCGCTTTCTCCGAGCGATCACCGTGCTCAAGACTCGGGTCCCGATATTTTCCGGTCAGGAATCCACTCGCCAGCGCGTAGTAGGGGAGGCAGGAGATGCCTTCCGCTATGCACAGATCCTGGACAACTCCCTCGTATTCATCCCTCACCATGAGGTTGTAGTGCGGCTGCAGGGCGACGAATCGCGGCCATCCGTGTGCGTCGCTGATCGAAAGTGCCTCCGAGAGGCGCACAGCGGAATAGTTGGATGCCGCGATGTAGCGAACCTTTCCTGCTTCCACGAGCTCCGCCAACGCACCAAGGGTGTCCTCGAGCGGGACGTCGGGATCATCGGCATGGCAGTAATAGAGATCGATGTAATCGATGTTCAACCGCTTGAGTGATCCATCGCAAGCCTTGCGGATCGTGTCCGGCGCAAGGCCCAGAAGATCGGGCTTCTTGCCGACCTTGGTAGCGATGATGAGATCGTCGCGTCGACCGCGCTGGGCGATCCATCGGCCCATGATCGTCTCGGACTCCCCACCGACATGCCCGGGCACCCAGCGGGAATAGCCGTCGGCGGTGTCGATGAAGTTTCCGCCCAAGTCGACGAAGCGGTCGAGGATCGCGAAGGACGTGGACTCATCCGCGGTCCAACCGAAAACGTTCCCGCCGAGGTTGAGGGGGAACACATCAAGGTCGGAGCTGCCGATGCGAACCATGACCCCACCCTATGCGGCGGGTTAGCGCCGAGTAGTGCGTGCTAGCCTGCTGCGGCGCGCGCGAGTGGCGGAATAGGCAGACGCGCACGGTTCAGGTCCGTGTGCCCGAAAGGGC
>CAZVCZ010000037.1:0-13031 GCA_964626275.1 uncultured Bifidobacteriaceae bacterium
ACGATCCCTACGGCAACGGCCTTCGCGAGGCCTTCGTGAAGGACTTCGAGGCTGCGGGTGGCACCATCACCTCCAACCTGAAGTACGATCCGGCTGCTCCGTCGTTCGAGGCCGAGGTGGCCGAGATCGCCGCCGGCAACCCGGAGTTCGTGCAGGTCATCGGCTTCGATGAGACCACGAAGCTGCTGCAGGAGATGATCAAGCAGGGCGTCGGCCCGCAGGACGTGCAGGTCTTCCTGGTCGACGGCAACATCTCGACCACCGCCTACGCGGACTTCCCCGCGGGCACCATGGACGGCGTTATCGCGACCGTTCCGACCGGTGATCCGAACTCCGACATCGACGCGTTCAACGAGCGTCTGCTCACCGTCGATCCGGATCTGACGGACTTCGCCTACGGTGCTCAGGCCTACGACGCGACGATGCTGGTCGCCATCGCAGCCCAGTACGCTGGCTGCGCTGACGCCCGCGCCATCGCGAACGCACTGCCCGTCATCGCCAACGAGGCGCCGGGCAACGAGATCTGCTCCACCTGGGATGAGTGCAACGCGATCATCCAGGCGGGTGGCACTCCCAACTACGACGGTGCGACCGGACCGCTGGACTTCAACGAGTACGGCGATCCCAAGGCCGCGACCATCGCGATCGTGGAGTACATCAGCAACACCGAGTTCGAGGAAATCGGACAGGTGACCGCTGACGTGCCGACCCCGTAAGGGTCCACGTTCAACCGGGTGTGGCCCGGCTCCCTTCGGGGGGTCGGGCCACACTCATGTCTAGAGCCAAGCGCGTTGGTCGCTGAGTAGGCGGCCCTCTCGGCGACTTGTCGTTCAGTTGGCGGCCAACTCTGCGACCAACGGCCTTTCGGGGGCGTGGGTCCGGGTCGGGCCACATGACGAAGCCCCCCGGTCAGCCAGGGGGCCTCGTGAGCATCCCGCGGGTGCGGGGGATGGGTCAGGCTTTGGCGAGGGTGCCGAGGTAGAGCTCGACCACCTTGGGATCATTGGCCAGTTCCTGGCCGGTGCCGGTGTAGGCGTTGGTGCCTTGATCGAGCACATAGCCACGATCGACGATCTGGAGGCAGCGGCTGGCGTTCTGCTCCACGATGATCACGGTGACACCGGTCTTGTTGATCTCACGTACTCGGACGAACACCTCATCCTGCAACGAGGGGGACAGGCCGGCGCTGGGCTCATCGAGCAGCAGCACGCTGGGGTCCATCATGAGCGCTCGGCCCATGGCCACCATCTGACGCTCACCACCGGAGAGCGAGCCGGCCCGCTGCTTCCGTCGCTCGGCAAGGGCGGGGAAGATATCGGCCACCCGCTCGAAACTCGCGGAGAACTTCTTGGGCTGCTGGTAGCACCCCACCTGGAGGTTCTCCTCGATGGTCAGAGAGGGGAAGACGTTGTTGGTCTGGGGGACGAAGGCCACGCCCATGGTGACGAGCTTGTCGGCTCGCAGGTTCGTGATGTCCTTGCCGCGCAGGGTCACGGTGCCCTCGTGGATACGCACCAGGCCGAACATGGCCTTCAGCAGGGTGGACTTGCCAGCGCCGTTGGGCCCGATGATGCCGACGAGTTCACCTTCGGTCGCGGTGAGGTTGCAGCCATTGAGGATATTGACGCCGGGGAAGTATCCCGCGACCAGCTCATGGGCGTGGATCAGATAGTTAGCCGCGTCTGGATCGTGTGAGGCCGGAGCCTTGGTGTCCTGGCGGGCGTCGAGATCGAGTTCGGTTTCGAACTCATGCAGATCATCGGGCCCGGGAATGTTGTCGGGCGTCCCGGCTCGTGGATCGAAACCGCTCATGTCCTAGGCCTCCTGCTCGCCACTAGTGGTCAGCGCCTGCCCGCTCTCGGTCAATGCGGACTCGTGGTGGGCACCGAGGTACGCATCGATGACACGCTGGTCGCGCATGACCGTCGTCGGTGTTCCCTCGGAGATGATCTCGCCCTGTGCCATGACGACGACCCAGTCGCTGACGTCACGGACCATGTCCATGTCATGTTCGACGAACATCACGGTGGTGCCCTCTTCGCGGATATCGCGAATGTGGTCCAGCAAACTCTGCTTGAGCGCTGGGTTCACACCGGCCATGGGCTCATCGAGCATGATGAGGTCAGGACTGAGCATGAGGGCTCTGGCCATCTCGAGAAGTTTGCGCTGACCGCCGGAGAGCGACCCCGCGAAGTCATCGGCCTTCGCCGCGAGATTGAACCGCTCGAGCAGCTCCATGGCACGCTGGGTGATGCGATCCTCCTGGCTGCCCCAGGTGAACTTGAAGATCGCCGGGAGGATGCGCTCACCGGTCTGCCCGCCGGCACCGAGTCGCATGTTGTCGATGACCTTCAGCCGGGACAGGCTCTTGGTGAGCTGGAAGGTGCGCACCAGTCCCTTGCGCGCTAGGCGGTTAGGGGAGGTGTTCGTGATGACGTGCTTGTTATACGACCAGGTTCCGCCATCGGAGGTATCGAAGCCGCTGATGACGTTGAAGAAGGTCGACTTGCCGGCACCGTTCGGGCCGATAAGTGCGGTGATAGCGCCGCGCTGCACCTCGAGGTGCTCCACGTTCACGGCGCGCAGGCCGCCGAACTGGCGCACGACGTGGTCGGCGACCAAGACGGGATCCGGCTTGGCCACTCCAGGTTCGGGGGAGAGGCTGGCAAGGGCTGCGATGGCCTCCTGGCCGACCGCTCCGGTGTTGGTGGTCTCAGCGGGCATCGAGCATCAGCTCCTTCCGGTCGCCCAGAATGCCTTGGGGTCTGAAGATCATCAACAGCATCAGGCCTATCCCGACCAGGATGAAGCGGATCGGACCGATCTGTGTGGTGGTGATGAAGGAGATCACGCCGCTGGAGACGCCCTCCTTGAGGGTCTGCTCCACGAACACGAGCAGGAACCAGAAGATCGCCGCACCGAGGAGGGGACCCAAGACCCGGGCGGTACCGCCGAGGATCAGCATGACGTAGAGGAAGAAGGTGAAGTCCGGCACGAACCCGTCGGGCTGCACCGCACCCTTCGCGACGGCGGAGTACATGCCGGCGAGGGAGCCGAAAACACCACCGAGGATCAGCACCTGCAGTTTGAACAGGTAGGTATTCTTGCCGAGCGAGCGCACCGCATCCTCGTCCTCACGAATGCCCTTCACGACACGGCCCCACGGGCTGCGCATGAGCGCCCAGGTGAGAAGGGTGATCAGGGCGATGATGGCCCAGCCGGTGATGACCAGCCACATGTCGATGCGGGTGAACGAGAAATCACCGAATCCGATGCGATCCACGCTCTCGGGGAAGGGATTGAGGGCGTAGAAGTCAGCGCCGATGGGGCCGGTGACGCCCTGCGCCCCACCGAGGAAGTCGATCGATTTGGATGCGAATCGAATGATTTCGCTCGCGGCGATGGTCACGATGGCGAGATAGTCGGCCCGCAATCGAAGCGTGGGTATGCCCAGCAACAGCGCGAGGGCGACACCGAGCAGGATGCCGATGATGATGCCCAGCCAGAGACTGGAGCCCACCTTCACGACGGTGGCGCCGACGGAATAGGCGCCGATGGCCACGAAGCCGACCTGACCGAAGTTCAGCAGTCCGCCGTAGCCGAACTGCACGTTGAGGCCGATGGCGGCGATGCAGTAGATGATCGCCGTGACACCGATCGCCTGGGTGATCGACTGGGAGAGGATGAATCCGAAGTCCATGGCTTAACCCACCCTCTCCCGTCTGCCGAGTAATCCTTGTGGCCGGATGAGCAACAGAATGATCATGAGGAAGAGCGCTGCCGCGGTCTTCAGTTCGGTGGGCACCAGCAGGGTGGACAACTGCACGGTGATGCCGACGACGAACGAGCCGACGATGGCGCCTCCGATGGTGCCCAGGCCGCCGAGGACAACAGCGGCGAAGAAGGTCAGCAGGAGATACTGGCCCATCGTCCACACGACGTTCTGGGTGAGTCCAAGGAACACGCCCGCGTAGGCGGCAAGTCCTGCGCCCAGGATCCACACGGCCGAGATGACGAGCTCGACGTTCACACCCGAGGACGAGGCGAGAGCGGGATTGTCCGACACCGCTCTGGTGGCCTTGCCGAGGCGAGAGACCTTGAGCCACCACACCGTGGCGATGAGGACCACGATGGCGATGGCCGACAGGATGAGTTCCTTCGGTGTGACGAAGATCGGTCCGAGGTCGATGGGCGCCTGACCCGCGAACTGCTCGAAGCTCTTGGGGGCGCCACCGAAGAAGAACACGATGAGATAGCGGATCGTGATGGCGAGACCGATCGACACAATCATGGCGGCAATAAGGCCGGTGCCCTTGCGCCGCAATGGCTTCCACAGTAACTGGTTCTGTCCCCAGCCCCAGAGAGCGGCACTGAGGATGATCGCAATGGGGGCCGCAATGATGATGTTGAGACCGCCGGCGGTATTGAGCACCAATGCAGTGAACGCGCCGAGGGTGAGGAGCTCGCCGTGGGAGAAGTTGGTCAACCCGGTAGTGCCGAAGATCAGGCTCAGGCCCAGGGATGCGAGGGCGATGATGAACGAGAGCACGATGCCGCCGAAGAGCAGCTGCAGGACTCGCTCGAGGGTGATGCTCGAACCGCCGCCGCCTCCGCCGCCTTCGCCGAGGCGGAAGATGACGGTCTTGTCCCTACTCAGGATTTGCACCTCGCGCACATTGCCCTCGATCACCGGTTGGGTCACGGTTGCCTCGTCGAGGGTGACGGTCACGGTGGTGTTCGCGGGGACGGGGACGAGTGCCAGGCCTTCACCATCGGTGACGCCGGCTGCTGAGAAGCCGTCCGGTCCCTCCACGGTGACCGCGGCGTCGGGGATGGCGTTGCGCTCCTCATCCTGGACGCGGACTGTGAGTTGAAGGTCCTCAGCTGAGGCGGAAGGGGCAAGCCCCAGGCTCACGCCGAGACCGAGGAGTCCGACGATGACGAGCCTGAGGAGCCAGCGGGCAGATGATCCTTTTGTGCGCTGGTGCACACGACCTCCTCAGTCGTCTCGCCTTCATCGTCTGCACTCGAGCATGGCTGAAGCCACGCGCGTGCCTGATCCGGGAGCATAGCCACGATCCGGGCCCGCGTGTTCCCAATCGATGACATCGAGGTCACGATCCAGTCGCATTCCGTTCACCCCGGGGTTTCGGTTCAGGGTTCGGCGTGTCAGGCGGAGCGGAGCATGCAGGTGAGTCGCGCGGTGCAGACCAGACGACCCTCATCGTCGGTGATCTCGATTGCATAGGTGGCCAGCGAACGACCGAGACTGAGGGGGGTGGCGACGGCGGTGACGTATCCCTCGCGAGCGCTGCGATGGTGGGAGCAGGACAACTCGATGCCCACCGCAAAGCGACCCTCCCCGGCGTGCAGGTTGGACCCGACGGAACCTACGGACTCCGCGAGGACCGCGCTGGCACCACCATGGAGGAGGCCGAAAGGCTGCGTGTTGCCCTCCACCGGCATGCGGGCGACGGTGCGTTGGGGATCGACCTCGAGCCATTCGATGCCCATGCGAGCACCGAGGCCCCCGCCATCGGCGGCCTGGATCGCCGCGAGGGCCTCTGCGGGCGTGGGTCGATTCGACTCCTGGGGTGTGTCCATGCAGCACAGCCTAGGATCGGGGAACATGAGCCCCCGCGCCCCGGTGACCGGTCGGCTGCTGCTCCTCGACGGCCATTCCCTGGCCTACCGCGCGTTCTATGCGCTGCCGGAGGAGAACTTCTCCACCTCGACGGGACAACCGACCAATGCGGTCTATGGCTTCACCTCGATGCTGGTGAACACACTGCGCGACGAGCAGCCCACGCATATCGCGGTGGCCTTCGACGTTTCGCGGCAGACTTTCCGCACCGACGCGTTCCCCGAGTACAAGGCCACGAGGGCCTCGAGCCCCGAAGGTTTCAAGGGTCAGGTCGATCTCATCCGAGAACTGCTCGATGCCCTGGGGATCCGTCGTATCGAGATGGCGGGATACGAGGCCGATGACATCCTCGCCACCTTGGCGACCCAGGCGAGCGCCGAGGGTTTCGACACCTACATCGTGACTGGGGACAGGGACGCGCTGCAATTGGTGACCGACCACGTGACCGTGCTGTATCCCCGCAAGGGCGTCTCCGACCTGGCCCGGATGACTCCCGAGGCGGTCGAGGAGAAGTACGGCCTGAGCCCGGCGCAGTACCCGGATTTCGCCGCACTGCGGGGCGACCCCAGCGACAACCTCCCGGGAATCCCCGGCGTCGGGGAGAAGACGGCTACCAAGTGGATTACCGCATACGGGGACCTGCAGGGCCTGGTCGATCATGTCGACGAGGTGAAGGGCAAGGTCGGCGATGCCCTGCGCGAGGCACTCCCGCAGGTTCTGGTCAACCGGCAACTCACCGAACTCATCCGCGATGTCCCGGTCCCCTTCGGCCCGGGGGAGTGCGAGGTGCCCAGGCCCGATCCGGCGGTGGTCGATGACCTACTCCAGGCCTTGGAATTCCGGGCTCTTCGCGAGCGGATCCACCAGGCCCTGGGGGTGGCGGAGGAACAGATCGAGGTCGCCGACGGACCGGCCACTCAGACCGTGGCGATCGATCCGGGCGGATGGGAGACCTGGCTGAGGGATGCCTGCGGTCGAGGGGCCAGCCTCGCCTTCGCCGGGACCTGGGGCCGGGGAACTGGATTGCTCACCCGGATCGCGTTCCAGCCGCTGAGCGAGGCGGAAAGCGTCGCGGGATCGCAGGATGAAATCGAGGCTGGAGGACCCACGGGTGTCGCCGTGGCCGATCTAGAGACGCTCGGGGAGGCTGACCTCGCCGCACTGGCCGCGTGGCTGGCCGACCCTGCACTCCCGGTGATCGGACACGACCTGAAGGGACCGCTCCTGGGAGTCCTGGCCCGGGGATGGACTATCGGGGGGATCGCGTTCGACACCGCCTTGGCGGCCTATGTCCTGCAGCCGGGCCGCCGGGGACTTTCCCTGGCGGACCTTGCCGAGACCTACCTGAAGCGCAGCCTGTCCGCCGGCGAGCCGGAGGCGGAGCAGTTGGCCCTCGGGGATGACGCCACGTCGCAGCCAGATGAGGAACTCGCGGCTCAGGCGGCGGCTATCGAGCAGCTGCGACAGGTGCTGCAGCCGCAACTGGCGGAGGCAGGTGGTGGCGACCTGCTGAGTGACATCGAGATTCCGGTGACGGTCATCCTTGCCGAGATGGAGCACGCCGGGATCGCGGTCGACGATGTGGAATTGCGATCCCTGTCGAAGGATTTCGGTGCCGAAGCAGATCGCTGGCAGGAATCGGCCTATCGAATCGCCGGGAGGGAATTTACCCTCGGGTCGCCCAAACAGTTGCAGCAGATCTTGTTCGACGAGCGCGGCCTGCCGAAGACGAAGAAGATCAAGACCGGCTACACCACGGACGCCGAGGCGCTGCATGCGCTGTACGCCAAGACGGAGGATCCAATCCTGGAATGCATCCTCGGATGGCGAGATGTGACGAAGCTACGCCAAACCGTGGACGGGTTGCTCCCGCTCGTCGATGACTCGGGTCGGATCCACACCACCTTTCAGCAGACCGTGGCCGCCACAGGACGTCTGTCCAGCACGGACCCGAATCTGCAGAACATCCCGATCCGAACCGATGCCGGTCGTCGGATCCGAGGCTGCTTCATCGTGGGGTCGGGCTACGAGACGCTCCTCACCGCCGACTACAGCCAGATCGAGATGCGGATCATGGCTCACCTGTCGCGCGACCAGGGCTTGATCGAGGCGTTCGCGGAGGGGGAGGACCTGCACTCGACGGTCGCCGCCCGGGTCTTCGATGTCGACCCGGGCGAGGTCGATCCGGAGATGCGGCGGCGGATCAAGGCCATGTCCTATGGGCTCGCCTACGGGCTGTCTGCCTACGGGCTCGCCCAGCAACTCGAGATCGATCCGGGCGAGGCCAAGGAACTCATGGAGGAGTACTTCCTGCGTTTCGGGGGAGTGCGGAACTATCTGGAATCCGTTGTGGCGCATGCTCGGACCACGGGATACACCGAAACCATGCTCGGCCGACGCAGGTATCTTCCAGACCTGACCAGCGATCAGCGCCAACGTCGGGAGATGGCTGAGCGGATGGCGTTGAACGCCCCGATCCAGGGGTCGGCCGCGGACATCATCAAGAAGGCGATGATCGACGTCGCGGCCCGGCTGCGGCAAACCGGGGCTCATTCACGCCTGCTGCTCCAGGTCCATGACGAGCTCGTCGTGGAGGTTGCGCCAGGAGAGCTCGAAGCCGCCCGGGGGATGCTGATCGAGACCATGGGATCGGCGATTTCCCTCGACGTTCCGCTGGAGGTGTCGGTAGGCGTGGGGCGGACCTGGGAGGAAGCGGGTCACTGACGGGCCCCGGGGAGGGCGACCGTCCCCCAGGCGCTCCCGAGGCCGCAGGACCCAGGTTCATCGGGGTTTCCCCACGCTGAACGACAGGAAAACCCGAAGTGGCGAGCGCGCCAGCCCGGGTCGTGCCACACTGTCGCCCCATGCGAATGCACGGGGTTCTTGCGACCATCGCCGCCTCAGCCCTCCTCGTAGCGGGCTGCTCAGCTGCGGCTTCATCTCCCACACGTGACACGAGCACGGATGTGCCGTTCACCGGATGCGATTCGGTGGCGTGCACGGGGACCATCGAGGGGGCTGACTACGAAATCGTCATGCCCGACACCTGGAATGGGACCCTGCTGATCTATTCGCACGGTTACCGCCCGGCCGAACCCTTCCCGCCGACCTTCGACCCGATCGTGCGTTCGGCATCGCCTGCCCCCGGGTGGGACACAGGTGACCGATCGGTGGGTGAAGCCCTGCTGGAGCGTGGCTATGCCCTCGCCGGGTCTGCCTACGCCTCGAATGGCTGGGCCGTGGAGGACGGCGTCGCTGCCGCCGGGCAGATCTACGACTTCTTCTCGTCCTCCATCGGCGAGCCCAATCGGGTCCTGGTCTGGGGCGACTCCCTCGGCGGACTCATCACCGCAGTCCTCGCCGAGCAGGGGTCTGACTGGATCGATGGAGCAGCACCGCTGTGCGGTGTCGTGGCAGGTCTGGTCGCCAACATCGATCTTGCCTTCGACGTGGCCTACGCCATCCAGCAGTTGATCTACCCGGAGATGGTCATCGCCGACTTCGCTAGCTACGAAGAGGCGGTCATGGCCTGGGAGGGTGCCGCGTCGCGCCTGGTGCAGGGAGCGACCGAGCAGGACACCGAGGTGATCTCCAAGATCTTCACGATCGCTGCTATCTCCGATGCGCCGAGCCGCACACGAACCCAGGATGCGGCGAGTCTGGCCAGTCAGGTCGCCGGAACGATCGAGAACCTGCTGACCGTGCTCGGCTATGCCACGGTCGGGCGGTATGACATCGAGCAGCGCTTCGGCGGCAACATCTCGGGCAATGAGCTCGCCGACTACGCGGCGCGAGTCGACGCCGCGGAGCGGGAGTTCATCGACACCATCGGTGGGGAAGGTGCGGCGGAGTCCTACCTGTCCACGCTCGACAACGGGCCGCGCGTCGCAGCGAATCCGACAGCGCGGCAGGCGGCCATCGACCGGGGTGGCAACCCGAATGGTGCCATTGACGTTCCGGTGATCACCATGCACACGGCCTACGATTGGGTCATCGCGCAGAACGAGACGGTGTACCGCAACCGGTTCGACGCCCAGGCGGCCGCTGGTGAGGCGCGGGCCGACATGGTGCAGATCTTCACGGTGCCACCGCCGGAGTTCTCCTCGGAGGTGGGGACGCCCTATGGCGCAGGCCACTGCAACTTCACGCTGCAGTCGCGAGTAGCGGTGATCGACCTCCTCGATCGCTGGGTGCGCGAAGGCGTGTACCCGGCCCAGGGCGCGATCGCATCGGCGATGGGTACCGAGAGCGGGTTCAGCCCGATCTTCCGACCAGGTCCGTGGCCTGCTCCGGAGGGTCTGGTCCCCGTCGGCTGACCCCATGAGCTGAACTCCGCAACTCCCTAGGGGGGAAAAAGTTCTGATCGTTGCGGAGTTCAGTTCCGGGTGCGTTCGGTGATGGCCTGAGCGAGGCCGGCGATGACGAGGACGGCTCCGGCGATGGCGGCGCTGGTCGCGAGCCCGGCGACCGTGTGGGGCAGCACCCAGATCGCGAGGATGAGCAGCACGGCGATCGCCGCCCAGACTGCGAACACCGCCACCCGGTCGTCGACCGCGAGACGCGACATGAGCAGAACCTGGGCGAGGGAGAACAGGGCGCCGATGACCGCGAACAGCCAGGCGAGGGGAACCAGGGCGGTGTAGTCGGGCCCGCCCGCGACTCCCACGGCGAGCCCCGGAAGCAGGGCGGTGCCGAGGACGACGAGACCACCCAGTCCCCCGACGGCCCCCACGGTGAGGACCAGCGCCCGTGCCCGCCGATCATCGGCGAGGCGCGGGAAGGCGACGACACCGACGAACTGCGGCAGCCAGAATGCCACCTTGGTGATCACGGCCCCCACGCCATAGAGACCGGCCTCATCGGCACCGAGAAGGGCCCGGGCGAGGATGACATCGATATTGGTCAGGACGAAAAGGGCAAGCAGCGCATGGGCAGCATGAGCCACCTGGGAGTACAGGCGGCTGATTCGGAAATCGCCGTGGCCGGTGAGCGAGGAGACCACGACGCGACCAAGGATCGCCCCGGCTGTCGTTCCGAGGAAGATGCCCAGAAGGGTTGACGTGGCGCTGGAAGCGAGTAGCGCTCCCGCGATACCTCCGATGCCCCGCCCCACGCCGACCATGGCGTAGACGGCGGCCAATCGCCCGAAGGATTCCCGGCCCTGCGCGACGCCGAGTTGCGCTCCGATCCAGGTCAGCGGCAGTAGTGTGGCGGCGACGAGGAGAACTGACCACCATCCCTCGATCTGCAAAATCCATTGGAGCAGCGGGGAAATCGCGAGCGCTGCGACGCTGACCGCAACCGCCATGGTCAAACCCGTGGCGAGTGCGTGGCGACCCGCAGCCCCTCGTTCAGCACCGGGCAGGGTGACGATCGTGCGCGCGATGACCGCCTGCAGGCCGAGCGCGATGACATTGCCGATGAGCAGGACATTCAGCAGGGCCGCGAGCACCCCGAACTGGGAGGGTCCCAGGGCGCGGGCCGCGATGATGCTGACGAGGAAGGCGAAGATCTGGGCGATGGCCAGGGAGGCGGCGACGACGATCGTCCCGCGAGCCCAGTGGCGACCAGCGGACGACACCTCGGTGGGACGGGAAGAATCCGGCGCCACCTCGCTCACCGGTGTCACGATAGTGCGCGATGACGGCGAAGGACGGAGTGCGGACCCGAATGACCGGGTGGCAGGCCGGCGCGCTCCGAAATCGGTGGTTGTCCCGGTGGACCTGGCGAGACCTCCTCGTGTGGGCGTGGACCGCGCTGCTCACGGTGCTGCTCCTCGGGCCCTCCCTAGGCCGGGGCTTCACCCTGAGCTACGACATGGTCTTCGTCCCGCGGCAGAGCCTGCTGCCGGAATTCCTCGGCCTCCAGGGTGGTCTGCCGCGCGCGGTGCCCCAGGACGCCGTCGTGGCGGCGGCGACCACCGTCATCGACGGTGCCTGGCTACAGCACCTCGTGCTGCTCGCGATTCCGATCCTCGCCGGGCTCGGAGTTGCGCGGCTGGTCTCCTTCGCGGGGCTCGGCGCCCAGCTCATCAGCGTTAGCCTGGCCATCTGGAACCCGTTCGTCATCGAGCGCCTCGTGCAGGGACATTGGGCGCTGCTCCTGGCCTACGCACTGATGCCGTGGGCGATTGCCACGTCGATTCGAATACGTCGTACGGGGCGCGGCTGGATCGCGCTCATCTGGTTGTGCGCCGGGGGATCCCTGGTCCCTTCGGGCGGGATCCTCCTGGCGCTGGTGTCCATCCCGATCGCCTGCTGGCCGCCGCGCGTCGGCTGGGCTCGGGGACTTGCGGGTGCCGCGGCCGTGGTGAGTGTCAACCTGCCCTGGATCCTCCCCGCCCTGCTGCACCCCAACGTCGCAGGTGGCGACCCGGCGGGAGCAGAGGTCTTCGCGCTGCGCAGCGAGGGGCCCTGGGGGCCGTGGGTGACGGCTGTTGGCGGCGGGGGGCTGTGGAATGCCGAGGTCGTGCCGGCATCCCGGGGCACGGTGCTGGCGCTGGTGTTGACCCTGGTGGTCCTGGGAGCCGCGGCACTGGGGTGGGGCGCGGTGAGGGAGCGATTCGGCATCGCCTCCCTCGGCTGGCTTACCTGCCTCGCCGCAGCCGGCTTCCTCGCTGCAGGTATCTCGGCCACCTGGGTGGGCCCCTGGACCTGGATCGTCGACAGCGTCCCTGGGGGAGGCCTTGCTCGGGATTCCCAGAAGCTGCTGGCCCCGCTGGTCATGCTGCTCGCCATCCTGGCCGGTCCAGGGGTCACCCGCGTTGGACGTCGGATCGCCGATCGCTCGACGCGCGCCGTCCTCCTCGCTGCCTGCGCCATCGTTCCCGTCGCGTTGATCCCCGATGGGGTGTGGGGGGTCCAGGGCCGGCTGAGTGCGGTCGACTATCCGGCGCAGTGGTCGCAGATGCGAGAGGCCTTCGCTTCCGATCCGCGGTCGGGCGATGTTGTCGTGTTGCCCTGGTCGAACTTCCGGCGGTTCGACTTCAACGCGAATCGGACCATCTTGGATCCGGCCCCCCGGTGGCTGCCGAGATCCTCGATCGCCTCGGACACCCTCGCGGTGGCCAGGAATGGTCAAATCGAGCACATCACCGGGGACGATCCTCGCTCAGCCGTCGTGGGCGCCGCCCTTGCGCAGGGGCGACCGCTCGCGGAAATCATGGGGGCGATCGGTGCCCGATTCGTCCTGCTCGAGGTGGGCCAGCGACCCGAACCGGACGCCGGGATCCTGCGGGGGCTCGAGCCCGCGGGAACGGCGGGCGACCTCGTCTGGTGGACCCTGCCAGAGGGGGAGTCCATCGACAGCTACGAGCCCTCAGCGGCGGCTGCGTTGATCCTCACCGTCGACGCGGCCATCATCCTGGGGCTGTTGGCCGCCGCTGGCG
>CAZVCZ010000037.1:13041-14016 GCA_964626275.1 uncultured Bifidobacteriaceae bacterium
GGTGCAGCGGCGGATTCGACGGGGTCACGCCCCGGGCTGATCGGCGACTCGCTCTCGGGCCTCGGCGGTGAACCTGCCCGCACACGACTCGATCCTGCTACTGTGTCGCCGGCGGCATCGCGTGGAGCGGTCCGCAACGGATATCGAGAAGGATCGGGGTGAGCAGATGGGCGCCGTCGTCGGGCCGATCATTGCCGCAGTCGTGGGTGCTGTGATTGCCGGTGGTGCCGCTTTCGGCATCATCTCGTCGCAATCCGCTGTTCCCGCCACCGTGGACGCCCCCTACGTCGTCTACGGATCGACGAACTGATCCACACCCTCCCGCTGGGAGTTCGGCCGTTCGCCCGTCACCTGACGCAAGACCTCTTCGAAGGCGTCGGTGCTTGCCTTCCAGTCGTAATCGTGAGCGTGGGCCAAGGCTGACCGACCGAGGTTCTCTCGGAACCCGGTGTCGGTGAGAACCCGTCGCAGAGCGTCCGTGAAGCCGTTGATTCCTCCGTATTCGTCGTCCTCCTCGCCGTCCACCAGCACACCGGTGCGATCGGCCCGGATCGACTCCGCTACCCCTCCGGCCCTGGCGTAGGCGACGGCGGGAACACCCCGAGCTGCTGCTTCCATCACGACCAGGCCCCACCCTTCCTTCAGCGACGGCAGCGCCAGCACCCAGGCTTGTCGAAGGAGGTCGTCCTTGCGCGCTTCATCGACGTGCCCATGGAAGGTCACGAGGTCATCGACGCCGAATTCACCCGCAGCATCCACGAGACGATCTGCCCACCAGCCATCACCGATGACCTCCACCCGCAGATCCGGAATCGACTCGCGCAGGCTGGCCGCAGCCTTCAGCACATGCTCGACCCGCTTGTGCGGTACGAGACGTCCCAGCACCGCGATCGTGGGGCGGGGGGCCCGCTGGCGCATCAGGTACTCGAAGGTGGACTCCGGTCCGAGCGTGTCCGTTCCGTTGTGCACCACACT
>CAZVCZ010000038.1:0-13927 GCA_964626275.1 uncultured Bifidobacteriaceae bacterium
GTCCGGTGAAGCCCGCGCGGCGCATCAGGCCGATCGGCACCTCTCGTGCGCAGCAATGCACCCACGGCAGGGCATCCGCCCGCTGAATTCCCTCGACCACCACGGCCAGGTGCCCTTCGGCGGTCTGGGGATCAACGGCACGATAGGTCGCGATCCCGCTCGCCGTGGACACTCCTCCGGCGAGGACGGTCGGCAGGGACGGCTCATCGACCTGCAGGACGATCTGCGCCATCGGGATTCGCCTGCGGATATCGCGAATATAGGACTCCGCCGCATCGGCGAGCGCGACCGCAAGTTCCCGGCAGGCACCATGGTCTCGAACAGCTCGCTCGCCATTGCGCATCTCGACCGCAGCCGCCAGCGTCCACGGTCCGCAGATTTGGGCCTTCACCCTCGGTGCCCCCGCGAAGTGCTGCTCTGCCGCATCGAGATCCTCTGCCCACCACGACGTGGCCCGACGCATCACCCGTCCTGGGGCATCCGAGAATCGCCAGCCCACCGGCGTGGTCTCCACCGCGAGATCCGGTGCGAGTTCGGCCAGCATCGCCATCGTGCGACCGACCATGTCCGATCCCGGGCCGCGCGATGGCAATTCCACGACATGGGGCAGGTCCGGTAGTTCGCCCGCCACGACTCGCGTTGCCTCATCAGCGTCAGTTCCTGGCAGAGACCCGATTCCGGTCGCGATCACCGCGTTCATCGCGACCTGGTCACGGCATCGTCGAATGGATCGTGCCCGAACCCACGACCCGAGTGCCGTTATAGAGAACCGCAGCTTGCCCCGGCGCGACTCCCCGAAGCGTGTCGTGCAACTCGATGCGCAGGGCTGTTCCAGGGCCTGTGTCCGCCACCGTCACGGTCGCCGGCAAGGCATCACCGTGTGCACGCACTTGGACCGAACCCTCCCAGCGGTCCTCGATGGGGGCCTCGGTCCATCGGGGCTCGATCGCGTCGATGACACGGATCCCGAGGAGTTCGGCAGAACCGACGAAAACGGTGTTGGTCGCAACGTCGACATCGACGACATAGCGACGCTCCCCCTCGGCCGCAGGGGTGGTGAGGGCCAGACCGCGACGCTGTCCGATGGTGAACCCATAGGTGCCCTGGTGGGATCCCAACAACTCTCCGGATTCAGCGTCGACGATGTCACCCGGGCGTGCCCCGAGCCGCTCACGCAACCACCCGGCAGTATCACCATCGGGAATGAAGCAGATGTCGTGACTATCGGGCTTCGAGGCCACGAGAAGACCTCGCTGTTCGGCTTCCGCTCGTACATCCTCCTTGATCGAGGCCCCGAGCGGGAACATCGAATGTGCCAACTGATCCGCCTGCAGAACGCCGAGCACATAGGACTGGTCCTTTGCCGGATCGACTGCACGGTGGAGCTCCCTGCCCGTCGCTGTATCGATCAATCGGGCGTAGTGGCCGGTGCACACCGCATCGAAGCCCAGGCCCAGCGCGCGGTCGAGCACCGCAGCGAACTTGATGCTCTCGTTGCACCGCAGGCAGGGATTCGGCGTGTGCCCAGCCTGGTATTCCGCGATGAAGTTCTCCATCACCGACTCGGTGAACTCCTCATGCATGTCCCAGACATAGAACGGGATGTCCAGCTTGTCGGCGACCCGCCGCGCATCCCGGGCATCATCCGCGGAGCAACACCCGCGCGAACCGCTCACATGTTCGGCGCGCGACAACGCAAGATGGACCCCGACGACCTCATGGCCATCGTCGTGGATTCGAGCCGCCGCGACTGCCGAATCAACTCCGCCGGACAGCGCTGCCAGCACCCTCATGACCGCCGCCGAGCCAATGTCGAGGTCAGGACCGACACGCGAGTCATGACGACGATGCGATCCGTGGACGTCCCGCCCGTCGCGCTCGCTCGACGACTCCGGGAAGGACCTCGAGAAGCGCGTCCACGTCGGCCTGGGTGGAGTCTCGACCAAGGGAGAATCGCAGCGTCCCCCGGGCGGTCATGGAATCGACGCCCATGGCGAGGAGGACATGCGAGGGTTCGGGGACACCCGAGGTGCAGGCCGATCCGGTGGAGCAGGCGATATCAGCCGCATCGAGCAGCATCAGCAGAGCATCTCCTTCGCAGTCGTCGAAGGTGAGTGCGGCGTTTCCTGGCAGACGCTCACTCGGGTCGATGCCCGGATCCCCCTGCAATCGTGTTCCCGGGATCGTCGACAGCACCCGCTCCACGAGATCCACGCGCAGCAGCGTCAATCGAGCGGCGAGTTCGCCCTGGTCTCGGATCGCATGCTCCAACGCGACTCCGAGGGCGGCGATTCCCGCGGCATCGACCGTTCCTGATCGTAGGTCTCGCTCCTGGCCACCCCCGTGCAGGAGTGGATCGAGGTGGGCATCACGATCGACGATGAGCGCACCCACCCCCACCGGGGCGCCGATCTTGTGCCCACTCACCGCCAGGGACGTGAGACCCGGCAGGTCCGCGTCGACCGGAATCATTCCGATGGCCTGGACCGCATCGGTGTGGAAGGGGACGCCGGCGGCGCGGCAGGCATCGGCGATCTCCGCGATCGGC
The DNA here is from genome assembly GCA_964626275.1 of uncultured Bifidobacteriaceae bacterium. Taxonomy (GTDB): domain Bacteria; phylum Actinomycetota; class Actinomycetes; order S36-B12; family S36-B12; genus M55B157. Next base: position 2,549 of record CAZVCZ010000038.1, read on the forward strand.
TGAACCGTTCCAATCTCGTTGTTAGCCCACATGACGGTGCAGACCGCAACGTCGTCATCGAGGAGTTCGCTCACACTGTCGACGTCGATCCGACCGATGCTGTCGACCCGTGGATACCGAACCTGACGGCCCTCACGCTCCACGAGCCAAGCGACCGGATCGAGCACGGCATGGTGCTCGATCGGTGAACACACGATGGTCCGTCGATCCGGCGAAGCCCACGCCGCACCCTTGATCGCAAGGTTGTCGGCTTCGGTGCCTCCAGCGGTGAAGACCACCTCGCTCGGTCGCACACCCATGGCTGCGGCAATCTGCTCACGGGCTTCCTCCACGACACGCCGCGACAGTCGCCCGGCACGATGGAGCGAGGAGGGATTGCCCACCTGGCTGGCGACCTCGAGCCAGACTTCCTGGGCCTCGGGACGCAAAGAAGTCGTCGCCGCGTGATCGAGATATACCTGCGGCGACATGGATCGATGCTAGCGCGGGTCGAGCAGCGTCCGGGGGATCAGCCCTTGCGCTTGTTGATCTCGTCCGTCAGTTGCGGAACGACCGAGAACAGATCGCCCACGACGCCGAAATCCGCCAGCTCGAAAATGGGGGCCTCGGGGTCTTTGTTGACCACGACCACGGTCTTCGAAGTCTGCATGCCGGCGCGGTGCTGGATCGCTCCGCTGATGCCATTGGCGATATACAACTGGGGAGAGACCGTCTTGCCCGTCTGGCCGACCTGGTACTGGTGTGGGTACCAACCAGCGTCGGTGGCCGCACGTGAAGCGCCGACCGCCGCGCCCAGGCTGTCCGCCAGGGCCTCGATCACCCCGAAGCCGTCAGCGCCATTCACGCCACGGCCACCGCTCACGACGATTGCCGCTTCGGCCAATTCGGGGCGTCCGCCCTTGGCGGCCACGGTCCGATCGGTGACCTTCGCCAACTTGGCGGTATCCGAGACGTCCACCGCCACATCCACCCGGGTGCCGGCCGCCGGCGAGACCTGCGGGGCCACCGAGTTGACCCGCACGGTGATGATGGGAGTGCCGGAGGTCACCTTCGACTGCACGATCGTGGATCCACCGAAGACGCTCTGCGTCGCGGTGAGATCCGCCGCCACGTTGACGGCATCGGTGATCACTCCGGACCCGGTCTTGACCGCGAGGCGGGCAGCGATCTCCTTGCCCTCCGCCGTCGAGGCGATGAGGACAGCCCCTGGATTCGCGGTGCCCATGATCTGCGCGAGCGCCTCAGCCTTCGGAGCCACGACGTAGTCGACGAGGTCCGCGGAGTCGGCGACGTAGATCTTGTCCGCTCCGTGCTCTGCGAGAGTCGCCCCCGCCGCATCGGAGAAATCGGGACCGAGCCACACCGCAGCAGGTGTGCCAAGCGTCCCGGCCAGGGCCAGGAGTTCGAGGCTGACCTTCTTCACGCTGCCGTCGGCTGCCTCGACGAGGACGAGGATCTCTGCCATGGGACGTGCCTTCCTTTCGAATCGTTCGCAGGACGAAAACTGGGGGTGGAGGGGTCAGACGAACTTCTGCTCGGAGAGGTACTCGGCGATCTTCACGCCACCGTCTCCTTCATCGGTGACGACGGTTCCCGCAGCCTTGGGCGGACGGGCGGCGAACTCTGCCACGCTTGTCCACGCGGCGGACAGACCAAGTCGAGAGGCATCGAGCCCGGCATCGCCGATGGACAGGGTCTCCACGGGCTTCTTCTTCGCCGCCATGATGCCCTTGAACGACGGGTAGCGGGGCTCGTTGATCTTCTCGACCACGCTGACCACGGCCGGGAGTGACGCCTCCACCGTGTCGTAGCCGTATTCGGTCAGTCGCTCGATCCGAACAGTGGAGCCGGTCGCCTCCACCTTCTGCGCGAAGGTGACCTGGGGAAGGCCGAGGTATTCGGCGACCATGGCCGGGACGACGCTCATCCGCGCGTCCGTGGATTCCGAGCCGAACAGGATGAGGTCGAAGCCACGGTCCTTCAAGACCTCCGCGAGCGCGTAGGACGTCGCCAGGGCGTCGGACCCGTGAAGGGCATCGTCAACGAGGTGGATGCCCGCATCGGCTCCCATGCTGAGCGCCTTGCGGACAGTCTCGGCCGCTCGCTCCGGGCCCATCGTCACGACGACGACCTCACCGGAGTCGGCCTCGGTGATCCGCAGGGCCTCCTCCACGGCGTACTCATCGAGTTCGTTCATCACGCCGTCGGCGGCCTCACGGTCGAGGGTCGAATCGTCATCGCGGAGTTTCTTCTCCGCCCAGGTGTCGGGAACCTGCTTCACGCACACCGCGATCTTCATGGACTGCTCCTCGGCAACAGGACTACTCGTCGGTAACGGTTATGGTGACGATGATAGGACGTTCACGCGTTCCTAGCGCGACGGGGTTGATCCGGCGCGGACTAGGGTCAGGCCCGATGAACGCCACTGTTCCGGACCCCCTGGCTCCGACGGGGGAACGCACCGTTCCCGGCCTCGCGCGGGAGCAGTACTTCTTCGCTCGCCACGAGGCGGTCTATCGGTGGATCACCCGGGAATTCGCCGCGCGCCTCGAAGGCACCGTGGTCGTCGACGCCGGCAGCGGGGAGGGATACGGCGCTGACGTGCTGGCCGCGGCAGGCCCGAGCGTGACGATCGCGCTGGAATACGACGAGGCCGCCTGTCGACACAGTTCACGCACCTATCCCAACATCCAGGTCGTCCACACCAACCTCTCGGCACTCCCCCTGCGCCCCCGATCGGTGGATCTGGTCGTCAGCCTGCAGGTCATCGAGCACCTGTGGGACTTGCGGGGCTTCCTCCAGCAGGTGTCCACGGTGCTCGTGCCCGGCGGAGCGTTCATCGCGAGCACGCCGAACCGACCGGTCTTCTCCCCTGGTCTTGGCCGAGGGGAACGCCCGATCAATCCCTTCCATGTCGAGGAATTCGACGACGAGCAGCTGCGCGCCCTGATGTCCGACGTCGCTCGTCCGCACCACACGGAATCCCTGTTGGAGGAGGCCTGGGTCGAGGAATCCACAGTCGAGGTGTGGGGACTCCACCATGGGCCCCGGATCCTGTCCTGGGAGGCCGACCACGGTTCGATCATGGCCGCGCAGTTCTCGGCCATGACCGAGGACTCCTGGTCGCGCGACCTCGAGGACTTCATCGCCGGAATCGATGCGGACGACTTCGTCATCTCGCCGGACAGCGCCGGAGCCCAGGACCTCATCGTCATCGCGCGCACAGAGCAGGTCGAGCGTCCAGAACGCGTGGGGCGTCCACGACGATGACGTCATCCGCACCAGTCGTCGAGGATCTGGGCTCGCTGTGCTTCGTCCTGCACACCCATCTGCCCTATGTCGCCCACCACGGCAGTTGGCCGGTGGGTGAGGAATGGCTCCATCAGGCGTGGTCGCACTCCTATCTTCCCGTCGTCGACCTGCTGAACCGTCTGGCCGAGGACGGTCTGCGGGATGTGCTCAGCCTCGGGATGACACCCATCCTCGCCGCGCAGCTCGATGATCCCTACTGCCTGAGGTCCCAGCACTCCTGGCTCGGTGATTGGCAGGCCAGGGCGGCGGGGCTGGCGGGTATGCGCGAACCCTTCCGCCGAGAGGCAGGGGGGCGCGAATACCGCGCCGCAACCCGGGCGCTCGAGCAGTTCGAGTCGCAGTGGTCCCACGGCGCCAGCCCCGTGCTCCGCCAGCTCAGCGACAGCGGAGTAGTGGAGATCCTGGGAGGTCCGTTGGCCCATGCCTTCACGCCTTCTCTGGAGGATCGATGGGCGAGGGCAACCCTGTCGGCTGGGCTCGACGATGCCCGACTGCGGCTCGGCCGGGCACCCGGTGGCATCTGGACCCCGGAGTGCGCCTACCGACCGGGACTCGACGAGGTGCTCCGCACCGTCGGCGTGAGCCACCTGATGCTCGAGGGTCCCACCCTGCAGAGTGCGGGTGCGACGACAGACCGACCCTGGCTCCTCGGGGACACCGAAGTCCGAGTCGTGGGCCGGGATCTTCCCCTGGCCTATCGCGTGTGGTCACCGCGTCGGGGATATCCGGGAGGCCGTTGGTATCGCGACTTCCACACCTTCGATCACGAGTGGGGGTTCCGCCTCCATCGCGTCACCGGGAAGACCATTCCCCCGGAATCGAAGGCGCCCTATGAACCCGCTCGGGCTCAGGAGTCCATCGTCCGGGATGCCCATGACTTCGTGTCAGCCGTGCGGGAACGCTTGCTCGAACAACGAGCACGCAACGGGGGACGCCCCGGAATGGCCGTCGTCGCCTACGACACCGAACTCTTCGGACACTGGTGGCACGAGGGGCCGCTGTGGCTCGAGGAGGTGCTGCACCAACTGCCGGCTGCCGGTGTGACTCCTCGGAGCATCGCGCGCGCCCTCGAGGTCCATGACATCGCCGGCCGCGTTCATCCCGGTGAAGGCTCGTGGGGATCGGGCAAGGATTTCCGGGTATGGAACAGTCCGAATACGGCTGACCTCCGCGACCGGCAGGATCGCGCCACCCGTCGGGTGAAAGACGAACTCGCCAAACTCAATCCCCTCGTCCGTCACCACCGAGCCGATCAACTCTTGACCTCGCTGCTTCTCGGGCTGGCGAGCGACTGGGTCTTCATGGTCGAGAAGGACAGCGCCGCCGACTACGCGCGATCACGCCTTCGCGACCATCTGGATGATGTCGATCGCATCATCGACGACCCCTCGGACACCATCTGGCGCGTCATCGCCGAACGTGACCGTCCCTGGGGTCACGTGGATGCACGCGCCTTCCTTTCGTCCTCACCGTGACCGTAGCGGTAACGCGAGCGACCGATCCGCGAAGCCAGGTCCTGGATCGACCTATGCGTATGCTGCTACGTCGTGCGGATCGCTCACCTGTCCTGGGAGTACCCGCCCACGGTCTACGGCGGCCTTGGACGCCATGTGCATGCACTCGCCGAAGCTCAGGCTGCCCTGGGCCATCACGTCACGGTCATCACGCAGGCTGCGCATGACGCACCCGTGGAGGAGACAGTCGCCGGCGTCCACATCCTGCGAGCACCCGAAGCACCGCCCGACTTACCGTTCGACACCGAACATCTACTGCCCTGGACATTGGCCCTCAATCATCGACTCACCAGTGCCGCAACAGCCGCGTGGGATCGGCTGCGTCCGGACGTCATCCACGCCCATGACTGGCTCGTGGCTCAGGCCGCGGACAACCTCTCGCGCATCGACGGCACACCCGTCATCGCCACGATGCACGCGACCGAGGCCGGACGCCACCAGGGATGGCTCCCCACACCCCTGTCTCGATCGATTCACAGCATCGAATCGTGGTTGGCCAATCTCGCACACGGCGTCATCACCTGCTCTGCCCACATGGAATCCGAGGTCATCCGCCTCTTCGACGTCCCTGCGGACTCCATCACCGTCATTCCCAACGGGGTCGACACGCATCGGTGGTCTCGCCGTAGGAGCGTCGGCAGAACGGAAAAGTGGACGCGTGGCCCCGGTCCACTTCTGGTGTATTGCGGCCGACTGGAATGGGAAAAGGGTGTCCACACATTGGTGGAGGCAGTGCCGCGACTTCGTCGACGCTATCCCGATATCCAGGTCGTGATCGCGGGGAATGGAAGCCAGCTTGATTCGCTGCAGGATCTGGTGAAGTCACGACGGATCACTCGGCGCGTGCACTTCACCGGGTGGCTACCAGAGCCGGATCTACACTCCCTGCTCGGTGCGGCGGATGCCCTCGTGCTGCCGAGTCTGTATGAACCATTTGGCCTGGTAGCGCTCGAAGGTGCAGCCCTGGGTGCGCCACTCGCTGTCGCAAGGACCGGCGGACTCGCTGAGTTCGCTGGAGCCGATGCCACCGCAATCTCCTTCACCCCGGGCGATGTCGCCGATCTCGCTCGAGCCGTGCGCTGCATCCTCGATGATGAGTCGGCGGCACAACGACGTACTCGCGCCGCACGACGGCGCCTACGTGAGCGGCACTCCTGGCCGGCCCTTGCCTCATCCACCGTGGACTTCTATGTTCACGCGACCCAGAGCCGCCGAACGCCACGATCGAGTCAACCCCGAGATCTCAGCGGAAACCTGCTGGCCGCCCCGTCCGCCTAATCGTCACCGAGCGCGGTTCGACGCGCAGCTCGCTCGGTCTTGCGTTGGATGTCCTCGATTGCGGCACGCCTTTCCTCCAGGCTCGCATGCACATCTCGTCGATCCTTCAGTCTCACCGCGGGAACTCCGCCCATGATCGAGTACTCCGGAATCGCACCGCGGACGACCGAATTAGCAGCGAGCACACTGCCGTGACCGATGGTGGTGCCCCGAAGCACGGTCACCTTCGTGCCGATCCACACATCCGGACCGATCCTGACAGGTGATTTCACTATCCCCTGATCCTTGATCGGGATGTGAATGTCGTCGGTCACGTGATCGAAGTCGCAGATATACACCCAGTCCGCCACGATCGTGCCCTCACCAAATTCGATGTCCAGATATCCGTTGACCGTGTTATCCCGACCGAAGACACACTTATCCCCCACTCGCATCGTGCCCTCGTGGCAACGCAAACGGTTCTCATCCCCGATGTGCACCCATCGACCGAGAATCAGCCGACCATAGCCACGCCTCGCATGAACCTCGACCCGTTTGCCGAGGAAGACGAAGCCCTCCGTGACGATGTGCGGGGATCGAAGCCGAAGCATGAGGAAGCGCCAGTAGCGAATCAGGTACCACCACGACCACGCGCGATTCCGCCACACCCATCGCAGCGAGGCCCAGGTGAGGAACCGGGCCTGGCGCGGATCACGGCCGCCGATCAGGGCCGAATCCCGGTGATGCACACGTTGTAGAACAGTTCATCAGGGACGATGCGCGCCATCACCCTCTCGTCTACGGCTGCCAATCCCTGCCAGGTGCGGTAGGCGAACATCGCCCAATTCCAGCCCAGGGCGCCAGGCTTCACCGCCGCTTCGAAGGTGCGCACGGGCCAACCGAACCACGAGGCGGTGAGTTCCTCGGTGACCGTGTGGACATCGATGGCCCCCGCCCGCATCGCTGTCGCTGCCAGCCGATCCGGATCGAATGCGTGCAGATCGACCACGGACTCCAAGGCAGCGGCGCGGGAAGATTCCTCGAGCTCCTCCTCGGGCCGCGCCCACTTCTCGCGCAGGGGTGCCCAGTGGGTGACTCGACGAGCTGCCCACCAGGTCGCGCGGGATAGGGCGCGTGCGATCACGTCACCCCGCTCGGTCGGCTCGCCGCAGATGACGAAGCGCCCGCCGGGCCGCAGTACTCTCACGATCTCCCGAAAGGCTAGTTCCACATCGGGGATGTGGTGAAGCACAGCGTGCCCGATGACAAGGTCGAACTCGCCGTCCTCGGCCGGGAGTGACTCAGCATCCGCCACTCGGCCTTCGACATCGAGACCGAGGGCTCGGCCATTGCGCACCGCCACCTCCACCATTCCCGGCGAGATGTCGGTGACGACGCACGAATCGATGAAGCCGGCCTGCATCAGGTTGAGCGAGAAGAACCCTGTCCCGCTGCCGATTTCCAGCGCCTTCGGATACGCCGTCTGCGGCGTCCCCGCCACGTGGACGAAACGATCTCGCGCGTAGTCGATGCATCGATCGTCGTAGGAGATGCTCCACTTCTCATCGTAAGTGGACGCTTCCCAGTCGTGGTAGAGCACATTGGCGAGCTTCGGGTCCGACCATGCTCGCTCGATCTGGTCGATCTGTTCGCTCATGAACCGGTGAACTCCGCCTTACCGGGCCCGTTCTCGAGGAAGGAACGCATCCCGATCGCTTGGTCCTCCGTGCCGAACAGCGAGGCGAAGTGCAGGCGCTCGATCTCCAGACCGTTGTCGAGATCGACCATGCCACCCCGATCGATGGCTTCCTTCGCACCACGAAGGGCATAGGGCGCACCGACGGCGAACTGGCGGGCGAGCGCCATCGCCTCATCGAACACATCATCCGGAGCGACGACTCGATCGACCAACCCGATCGTGAAGGCTTCCTCGGCCGACACGAATCGACCGGTGAAGATCAGATCCTTGGCACGCGAGGGACCAATGAGCCGCGGAAGTCGCTGGGTCCCGCCGGCGCCCGGGATGATCCCGAGCAGGATCTCCGGCTGACCGAGCTTGGCGTTGTCGCCCGCCACCCGCAGGTCGCAGCACAGCGCGAGCTCGCACCCACCGCCCAGCGCGTAACCGGTCACCGCAGCGATGGTGGGCTTGGGAATCCGCTCGACGGCGGTGAATGCCGACTGCAACTGCGCCGAGCGATCGATCGCATCCGTCAGGCTCCAGTCCGCCATCTCCTTCACGTCCGCCCCCGCCGCGAAGACCTTGGGGCCGCCGTAGACGATGACGCTGCGCACATCATCCCGACCGGCCGCCTCGTGAGCCGCCTCGCGGATCTCCTCCTGCACCTGCACGGAGAGGGCATTCATCGGCGGCCGGTCGATCCGGATCGTGCCGACGCCATCCTGGACTTCGAAACTCACCTGCTGTGCGGTCACGCCGCAGAGCCTAGCCTCGCGCTAGCGTGACCGGCGTGACGGACCTTGCCATCATCGGACCGGGCCGCCTGGATCCCCTCGGCGTCACCCTCGACCGCACACAGCCAGACACGGCTGATGTCGCCCTCTGGGCGCCGGGGGCACAGCGCGTGGATCTCTGCATCTTCCCGGAGGGCGGTGGCGAGGAATCGATCACCCTGCCCGAGATCACCCTCGGAGTGCACCACGGGCGCATTCGCGGCCTGACACCGGGAACCCGCTACGGCTTCCGAGTCCATGGACCCTGGGACCCTGCCCATGGTGATCGCTGGAACCCCGCGAAGCTGCTCACCGATCCATACGCCCGGGCATTGGAGGGGACGGCCTCCCTCGACGATGCGATCTTCGGTTCCCTCCCCCACGACGATCTCACGATCAACCCAGCGGACTCCGCGCCATTCGTGCCTCGCAGCATCGTGGTCGATGACCAATTCGACTGGGAGGACGACACCCCTCCGGCCACTCCGTGGGGTGACACGGTGATCTATGAGACTCACGTCCGCGGTCTCACCAAGCAACACCCGGCAGTTCCCGAGGAACTGCGGGGCACCTATGCCGGCGTTGCACATCCCGCTGTCATCGAACACCTGACCTCACTTGGCGTGACCGCCGTCGAACTTATGCCGGTCCATCACTTCACCAGCGAAGTCCACCTGCTGGAGTTCGGCCTTACGAACTACTGGGGGTACAACACCCTGGGCTACTTCGCCCCCCATGCCGCTTACAGCAGCGGGGGTGGGCGCGGTGAACAGGTCGCGGAGTTCAAGGCCATGGTCAAGGCCCTGCATGCAGCGGGCCTCGAGGTAATCATCGACGTCGTCTACAACCACACGGCCGAGGAAGGGGTCAACGGCCCGACCCTCGCCTTCCGGGGAATCGACAACAGCGGCTACTACCGACTCCGTGATGATGGACGCTTCTACGAGGACTACACCGGCTGCGGGAACACCCTCGACCTCTCGCACCCCCACGTGCTGCAGATGGTGATGGACTCCCTGCGCTACTGGGTGCTGTCGATGCACGTCGATGGCTTCCGCTTCGATCTCGCCTCCGCGCTCGCTCGTTCGATCCACGATGTCGACATGCTCGGCACATTCATCACCACCATCCGACAGGACCCGGTTCTTCGCCGAGTGAAGCTGATCGCCGAGCCGTGGGATGTCGGTCCCGGCGGATATCAGGTAGGCGAGTTTCCGGCGATGTGGCGGGAATGGAACGGGAAGTACCGGGATTGCCTCCGCGACTTCTGGCGCGGCTCGTCGGGCATCGCCGAGTTGGGATGGCGGCTCTCCGGTTCCGCCGACCTCTATTCATCCGAAGGACGATCCCCGTATTCCTCCATCAACTTCATCACCGCACATGATGGATTCACCATGCGCGACCTGGTGAGTTACGACCACAAGCACAACGAGGCGAACCTCGAGGACAATCGGGATGGGACCGACGACAACCGCTCGTACAACTACGGCCACGAGGGCGACACAACCGATCCTCATATCAATCAGGTTCGCCATCGACAGATCCGCAACATGATCGCGTCGCTGGTGCTGTCGACCGGAGTTCCGATGATCCTGGGGGGTGATGAATTCGGTCGCACCCAGGGCGGAAACAACAACGGCTACTGCCAGGACAACCCCACGAGTTGGTACGACTGGAACCTGGCCCAGTGGCAGACCGATCTGGTGGAGTTCACCCGATATGTCATCGCACTCCGCAAGCAGCACCGAGTACTGCGCCAACGGTTCTTCTTCCAGGGAACACCCCGCCAGGAGGGCGGCGCCCCTGATCTCGCCTGGTTCTCGCCCTCGGGTGCTCCCTTGACCTCCGATGAATGGAACTCCCCTGAGACCAGAACCCTTGGGATGTTCCTCTCCGGAGCGCTGCGACCCATTCCCGGCGAAGCGAATAACGGGGACGATTCCTTCCTGCTCCTGCTGCACTCTGGCGATGATCACCGAGCCTTCGTGCTCCCGGGCCCTCCCTATGGATCCACCTACCGTCGTGTACTCGACACACACGACGAGCGTCCATCGGAGGCGCCATGGACCGACCCGGCCGGAGGAACGGTCATGCTGGCACCGCGAAATGCGATCCTGCTGCGGGTGGAATCCTTGGACTCCACCACCTGATCAGACTCCACCCGCTGACACGCTCGACGCTAGCGGGCGGCGTGGATCTCCTCCGGAGTCGTCGCCACCATCGGGTAGGAGACCAGACCCAGGTCGGCGAGCGACGCCAGACCTCCATGCCGAGGGAGGATTCGCACGGTGTAGCCGAACGGTCCCGTGCGATCGAGGGGCATATGACCGTCGAACCGCCACCGACCACTGTCATAGGACTCCACCGGGTCGAGATCAAGGACGGTCGGTGTCGTGATCTCATCCTCGTTGTCGACTCGACCGAAGAGCACCTGGACCTGGACATCCTCGGGGGTCAGTTCCGCGAGATGCACATAGGCGCGCAGAGCCACATCGGCACCGAGAGAGGCCTTGGTGTCGGGGATGGACACGTCGACATGTTCCACCGCGATCGTCGGCCACACCTGTCGAACCCGCTCTTTCCATCCGGCAAGCTCGCGCCCCAGCGCCATGCCATCGGCCGACACCGAGCGCGAAGCCTCAGCCGCCGGGACATAGAGGCGCTCGACATATTCCCGCACCATCCGGCTCGCCAACACCTTCGGTCCGAGCGTGCGCAACGTGTGGCGCATCATCTCCACCCAGCGGTGAGGAACCTGATCATCCCCTCGCCCGTAGAACACCGGGGCAACTCCGGTTTCGATGAGGTCATACAGCGCCGACGCCTCGAGGTCATCCCGACG
>CAZVCZ010000039.1:0-13540 GCA_964626275.1 uncultured Bifidobacteriaceae bacterium
TCCGCGGATGAACGCCGGCTGCAGGGTGAACTTCGCGGTCCCATCGTCAGCGCAGGTGCCCAGCCATTCAGTGGGATTATCCGGAGTGCCACCGGCGATGTTCTCCGGCTTCAGGCAATCAAGTGCCGCAACCTCGGCAGCGAACTCCGGCGTATTCTCCGGAGCCTGCACGATTTCGTTGCCGGTGACAACGCTCGAACCATCGGCGCCGTCGTCGACGGTGATGTCGGTGGTGGAAGTGTCGTCGGTCACCGGAGTCGGCAGGTTGATCGCCCACACGGCACGGAAGTCCAACAGGGCGGTACGACCCACGAGTTCGACCAGCCGCTCCTGGCTCACCCCGGGCACGGCAACGACGATGGCCGCTGACTCACCCGAACCCTGAACAGTGATTTCGGCCTCGGCGACACCGATGCCGTTGACGCGCTGGCGGATGATCTCGACGGTCTGGTTCAGCTGCTCCTCGGTGATGGACGCACCCTCCGTCACCGGCTTCGGCGTGAGGATGACCTGCGTGCCACCCTGCAGATCCAGTCCGAGTCGAGGCGTCGAGGACGTTCCCGGCCAGAATGCCCACGCGAGCAGCCCCACCAGGAGCAGCAGCATGACCAGGAGGGTCCGGCCTGGCCGGGAGGGAGCATTGGCGGCCACTCAGGAATCCTTCTCGCGCTTGTCGGTGTCGAGGTTCTCCTCGTTGCGCTGGTCGGCATCCGCGGGGCCCGACGACAGGTCGCCCAACTCACCGAGTCGATCGTCGAGCGGCCGATCGTCGATCTCGTTGTCGACCGGGTCGATAACGCGTGCGACCGCAGCCTTCACCATGCGCAACACGACTCCCGGGGCAACCTCGAGGGTGATCTCGTCATCATCGACGGTGATGACCGTGCCGAAGAGACCGGCCGTGGTCATGATCTGGGCTCCGGGAGCCAGTGCGCTCATCAACTGCTGCTGCTGCTTTTGCCGGTTTCGCGCAGGACGCATGATGAGCAGGTAGAACACCACCCCGATGAGAAGGATGGGCAACAGGGCGCCCAGGCTGTCCAACGGTTCCACCTCGCTTGATGACGTCGACTCTCACGACTGCGGCACCCTTGGGGACACCGCGTCCAACCACGACACCCTAGCGTTCAGGGTCCGGGGATGGCTCCTGCGGGCCGGTGAAGTCCAGGGCGGGTTGATCCGGAGCCGATCCGGCCGACGGAGATCGCAGTCCCAAGTGCTCCCAGGCCGCCGGGGTCGCCACCCTCCCGCGGGGGGTCCGGAGCAGCAGTCCCTCGCGTACGAGGAAGGGTTCGGCCACCCCTTCGACAGTCTCGGTCTCCTCTCCCACGGCCACGGCCAGGGTGGACAGCCCGACCGGGCCTCCACCGAATCGGGACACGAGCGCATCGAGCACCGCTCGGTCGAGTCGGTCCAGACCGCGGGGATCGACCTCGTAGAGGTCGAGCGCGGCCTGGGCGGAGGTGTGTGTGATCCGGCCATCCCCGTGAACCTGCGCCCAGTCGCGAACCCTTCGGAGCAGTCGATTGGCGATACGCGGGGTGCCCCGCGAGCGGTGGGCGATCTCGGCGATCCCCGACTCATCGGCGTCGATTCCGAGGAGCGAGGCCGACCGCACGAGGATCGCCTCCAGATCCGCCGGATCGTAGAAGTCCAGATGCGCGGTGAAACCGAAGCGATCCCGAAGCGGTCCGGGCAGGAGTCCGGCGCGCGTCGTGGCCGCCACCAACGTGAAGGGGGCCAGATCGAGGGGGACGGCTGTGGCTCCCGGACCCTTGCCGATCACGACATCGACGCGGAAATCCTCCATCGCCATGTAGAGCATCTCCTCCGCGGCGCGAGCGGTGCGGTGCACCTCGTCGAGGAAGAGGACCTCGCCAGGCTGAAGACTGGACAGCACCGCCGCGAGATCCCCCGCATGCTGGAGTGCGGGGCCCGAGGTGATGCGCAATGGGGCGTTCAGTTCGCGGGCGATGATCGTGGCCAAAGTGGTCTTGCCCAACCCGGGCGGACCGGAGAGCAAGACATGATCGGCGGGCCGCTCCCGGCGACGCGCCGCTTCGAGGACGAGGCCGAGTTGGGCCCGGACCCGATCTTGACCCACGAACTCCTCGAGAGCCGTCGGGCGCAGCGCCCCCTCAACCACGCGGTCATCGAGATCTGCAGCAGCATCGACGAGTCGATCCTCGTCCCAGCCCTCCGCATCGGTGCGGTCCACCATCTCCACCTCCGCCTCAGGCTCGATCGAGTGCTTGGAGGGCAGCCTTCAATAGGCTTCCCAGATCAGGATCAGGGCCATCGAGTCCGAGGTCGTCGCGCTGGGCAATGACCTCGACAGCACGCTCGGCATCCCTGCGATTCCAACCCAGGGACTCCAGGCCTGCGCATACGCCTTCACGCCAACCACCCTGGGCCGGGACCGATCCTTCACTCGAGGGGGGTGCAAGACGTCCGGCAAGTTCGAGCACGATCCGCTGAGCTCCCTTTGCCCCGATCCCCGGAACCTTCGTCAACATCGAATGGTCACCTGCCGCCACGGCACGGCGGAGTTCATCCGGTGTCAAGGTTCCGAGCAGCGCCAGGGCGATGCGAGGCCCGATTCCGCTCACGGTCTGTACCGCTTCGAAGGTGTCCCGCGCGTCGGTATCAGCGAATCCATAGAGCGTGAGGGAGTCTTCGCGCACAACGAGAACTGTCGCGAATCCCTGCCGTTGCCCGACTCGACACTGTAGGGCCGTCTGCGGGGTGCAGAGCAGCGTCAGGCCCACACCGTGGACATCGACGACGACTCGATCAACTCCCACGAACGACACTTCTCCGGCGACGGACGAGATCATCGCGGGCTACCCGCCGCGTGAGAGGCGAGGGCATCGGCGTAGCGCTGCTCTCCCCCGAATCGCCAGATGTCGGTGATGGCCAGCGCCAAAGCGTCAGCGGCATCGGCCGGTTTCAGCGGCTGTTCGATGTTGAGTAGGCGCTTGATCATCGCCGTCACCTGCGCTTTGTCCGCCCGGCCCGACCCGGTCACCGCCGCCTTCACTTCGGTGGGTGTGCGCCACGACACCGGCAACCCGCGTCGCGCTGCGATGAGCACCGCCACTGCTCCCGCCTGGGCCGTCCCCATCGCCGTGCGCACGTTGTGCTGGGCGAAGACGCGTTCGATCGACACCCGATCCGGGGCGTGAATATCGACGAGCCGGTCGATGTGACGCTCGAGGGTGAGCAGACGTTCGCCGAGTTCATCCTCGGTCGGGGTGCGCAGCACCTCGACATGAACGAGATCGAGGCGTCGACCTGCTGACACAGCGACCACGCCCACACCACAACGGGTCAACCCGGGGTCGATCCCCATCACCCGCATGCGCGCTCCCTGGCCCCATCGTGTGTCGTGATCGTGTGTCGTGATCGTGTGTCGTGATCGTGTGTCGCGATCGTGTGCACTGAGTCGACCGCTCCCGGTCGACACCCGGGCGCCTGGGGCGACCAGACCGCGACTCGCTCAGACGAACAGGTGTACGGGACGTTACCGCGTTTCCGCGGCCGCTTCACGCACCGCTCTCGCCTTCGGCGTGCCGTCGGACTTGCGGTGTCGGACCAGGGGATCGAGGGGTCCCACCGGTTGATCAGTGACCTCGGCAAAGCCGACCCGAAGATCCTCCAGCAGTTCCGCCAGGTCAGGAACCGCTCGGTCATCAGCGGAGATCCCCACGAAGGCTGAGCCGTCGTAGGTCACCATGGTGACGTTGACCGCCGCCCCGATCGTGGCGACGAGCGGATACATCCCCACGGCCCGCGCGCCAGCAAGATAGAGCGGGATGGGCGGTCCGGGGACGTTGCTCGTCGTCACATCGCTGGCTCGTGCCGCCGCCGTGAGCACCGGCATGGGAATCAGCCAGCTCACCTCGGCGAGCGGATCGGCCATCCGGAGGGCGGGTTCATCGCGCCAGCGTTCGACGATCTCGTGTGCGACATCCATCCGCTCGGTCACGCTCAAGCCGGCGATCGGCATCTCGAAACGCGCGATGGTGACCGCATTCGCGGCCTGGCCGGAACGGTCTCCGGGGTCGCCACGAAGGCTGATGGGCACGTTGAAGCGCAGGTCATCGGCCACCAGGCCGTGCCGAGCGTGGTAGCGGTCGAGCCCGATCCCCACCGCCGCCATGAAAGCGTCGTTCACACTGCGGCCCTGACTCTTGGCGGTTGAGCGCAATCCTGCGAACGGCAGATCGAAAGCACCGAAGGAGTAGGTCGTCGCTCGTTCGGTCATCACCGGAGAGAGCGGACCGTCGGGCACGGCCGCAAACCGGGTGACCGAGCCCAGGGTGTCCAGGGCCTGACTCCACGTGCCGACCGGGTCGGAAACCGAGCCCCGGGCCAGATCGGCGAGCAGTCCCGCGGCGCGTTCCGCCGCCGCCACTCCGCGACGGACATTGTCGCTGATGTCGGCAACGCTGACCTGGGTCTGCGAGGCGCCCTCGGGCTCTGGTGGCTCGGGCGCGGGCGCCTCGTTCGGATCCGGATCAGGGCTCAACTCGAACAGCGACAAGCCGATCATGACGGCCGCCTGCCCGTCGGCGATCGAGTGATGCAGTTTCAACAGTGCGGCCGCGCGCTTGCCCGGAAGCCCCTCGACGAGCGCCATCTCCCACAGGGGACGGTTGTGATCGAAGTCGTCGAGGCTCATCCGACGGGCGACAGCGAGCAGATCGTCCCAGCCGCTCTTGGGAGGCAGCACCCAGCGGTAGAGATGCAGATCGAGGTCGAAGTCGGGATCGACGGCAAGGCGCGGCGCGGCAACACCGAACGCACCCCTCATCGGCCGCTGCCGAAGCACGGGCACCAGACGCGTGAGCCGGTCGATGCGCTTGCGCAGCCGCTTCCACTTGGGGGCACTGTCCAGCAGTACCAACGCGACGACCGTCGACCGCAGCGAGGGATCTCCGGCCGCAGTGCGCCAGGTCGCAGCATCCCATCCGGTGAGCTGCCGTCCGGTTCCCTCAGCCATGATCGCCCTCCCCTGTCCTGTGCGGGTGGTCGCCACAGGGAATTCCGTGCGGCGCCAGCTCCATCCTGCTACGCATCGAGGGCTGCGAGGACCTCATCGCTGATATCCACGTTGGACCAGACCGACTGCACGTCATCGGAGTCCTCCAGCGCCTCGACCAGTCGGAAGACTTTCCGGGCCCCATCCTCATCGACGGGTACAGAGACGCTGGGCATGAACGTCGCCTCAGCTGAGTCGTAGTCGATCCCGGCATCCTGCAGGGCCGTTCGAACGGTCACGACATCGCCGGCCTCGCACACCACTTCGAATGAGTCACCGAGGTCGTTGACCTCCTCGGCGCCGGCCTCCAGCACCGCGTCGAGGATCGAATCCTCGTCGACACCGTCGCTCGCGGGAACCATCACGACACCCTTGCGGGCGAAGAGGTAGGACACCGATCCGGGATCGGCCATCGATCCACCATTGCGAGTGAGTGCGACGCGCACTTCACTTGCCGCTCGGTTGCGATTGTCCGTGAGGCACTCCACGAGCACAGCGACCCCACCGGGCGCATACCCCTCGTACATGATCGTCTGCCAGTCCGCGCCGCCAGCTTCGGCGCCCGAGCCTCTCTTGACGGCCCGCTCGATGTTGTCTAGCGGGACCGAATTCTTCCGGGCCTTCTGGATCGCGTCGTACAGCGTGGGATTTCCAGCCGGATCGCCACCGCCCTGTCGGGCGGCAACCTCGATGTTCTTGATGAGCCGGGCGAAGAGCTTGCCTCGCTTGGCATCGATGGCGGCCTTCTTGTGCTTCGTGGTCGCCCACTTGGAGTGGCCGCTCATGTTCGTTCCCTCACTATCGATCGTCCCTTAGGTGCCGTTCTGGCTGTCTACCACCATCTGCACGAAATAGTCGTGCATCCGATGGTCGTCGGTCAGTTCGGGGTGGAAAGCCGTGGCGAGCAAGTGCGCCTGCCGAACCGCCACGATCCTATCGTCGACACGAGCAAGCACCTCGACCTGCGGACCAGCCTCGTCCACCCACGGGGCCCGAATGAAGACGGCCCGAAACGGCGGGTCACCGAGGACACAGACAGGTAGATCCGCCTCGAAGGAGTCCACCTGGCGGCCAAAGGCATTGCGGCGCGCTGTCACGTCCAGACCGCCGATGACCTGCTGATCGGGCCGGCCGCCCTCGATGCGATCGGCGAGCAGGATCAGCCCAGCGCAGGATCCGAAGCACGGACGACCGCTTCGACGGAACTCGCGCAGCGGCTCGAAGAATCCCTCGCGCTCGGCGAGGATCGACATGGTCGTCGATTCGCCCCCGGGCAGCACGAGACCATCGATAGATTTCAGATCTTCCGGGGACCGAACCGCTGATGCGATCGCGCCACTGGAACGCAGCGCATTCAGATGTTCTCGGACATCACCCTGCAGGGCGAGGACACCGACGCGAGGAGCGTGGCTCACCAGCCTCGATCTTCAAGTCGGTGATGCACCGGCAGATCGGCGACGTTGATCCCGACCATCGCCTCACCGAGACCTCGGGACACCTTCGCCACAAGGCTTGGATCGTCATAGTGACGCGTGGCCGCCACGATCGCTTCCGCACGCTGCTGGGGGTTGCCGGACTTGAAGATGCCCGAGCCGACGAAGACGCCGTCCGCGCCGAGCTGCATCATCATCGCGGCGTCAGCGGGGGTCGCGATGCCACCAGCGGTGAACAACACCACCGGCAGGGCACCTCGTTCCGCCACTTCGACGACGAGATCGTAGGGGGCAGATAGTTCCTTCGCGGCCACATAGAGCTCATCGCGTGACATCGAGGACAGCGATCGGATCTCACCGAGGATGCGGCGCATGTGCGTCACGGCATTGGAAACGTCGCCGGTGCCAGCCTCACCCTTCGACCGAATCATCGCCGCACCCTCGTTGATGCGGCGCAGCGCCTCGCCGAGGTTGGTGGCACCGCAGACAAAGGGGACGGTGAAAGGCCACTTATCGATGTGATTGGAGTAGTCGGCGGGGGTCAACACCTCGGACTCGTCGATGTAGTCGATTCCGAGTGACTGCAGGACCTGAGCCTCAGCGAAGTGTCCGATGCGGGCCTTCGCCATGACCGGGATGGTCACCGCTTCGATGATCTCGTCGATCATCTCCGGATCCGACATGCGGGCCACCCCACCCTCGGCACGAATATCAGCGGGCACTCGCTCCAGTGCCATCACCGCAACCGCGCCGGCATTCTCAGCGATCCGCGCCTGCTCGGCGTCGACGACATCCATGATGACGCCGCCCTTGAGCATCTCCGCCATGCCGCGCTTGACGCGATCAGTTCCGGTTGTGGCGTGGGGTGCTGAAGACTCTGTAGACATTTCGACCTCTCGACTACCGTGCGGGTGATCCCTGGCTCGACACCATCGGGGGGATGACGCCGTCGAACTGCACCGACGAATCGGCGTGTCCCCATGGTAGGGCCACCGGGGCGGATCAGCGCACGATGGGCTGCTCAGCGCACAACAGGCTCACGGTCGGAGTCCAGGAGCACGATCCACTCCTGACCGACGGCGAAGGGCATCGGCGAACCATCGGGGAGCAGGAACCGGGTCCCTTCGCTGAGACTGGGTCGCTCCCAGGTCACCGACCACATGCGGCCATCACGCAACACGACCGCCGAACCACTACCCACAGTCTCGATAAAGGGGGTCACCCCGCCGAACTTGTCTCCGTATCCGGAATCGCTCTGCTCGACCGACTGGATCACCACGGTCGCCGCCCGCTGGGGCCCGCCCTCGCTGGAGCGCGAATCAGACCCGTCGATGACGACGACGTAATCTCCCGACTCGGGATCCCAACGGAAGCCGACGGAGGACGAGGGCCAGGTCGCGGTGATCTCCTGCACCGGCTCACCCCCGGAGGGCGGCTCAGCGGAGAATTCCAGACCAATATCCCGCGCGAGCGCCGCCTCGTCGAAGACGCCGAGGACGTCGTTGGTTCGGATCATGTGGTCGACCGGCGAGGGCCTGGCCGAATCGTTGTACCAGCCTGTGTAGCTGGCGTTCGCCGACGCGTCGAGGAAGGCCGCCTGGGCGAGCGATGGCAGCAGCTTCGACTGGGCGCCGGAGTAGGCGAACGCGATGCCACCGAACGGCGCAAGGATGTCGATATCACTCACCCGCGCCGAACGCACGGGCCCGACGACATCGGGGATCTCGCTGGAGAACACAGCGATGAGTCGCGTGAGTCCCCATTCGACTTCCTCGACATAGACCAAATCCGCGGCCTGCAGTCCCGCATGCGGCTGCGCTGCTCCGGTGTTGTCGATCTTGACTGCCAGCACCGGCTGGTCGGCGCCGCCGGGTCGACCGGAAAACGGCGACGCATCCGAGATGACCTCGGGGGTAGTGGAACTCGGTGAGGGTGAGACCGTCGAGGCGGACGTGCTCGGCGACGCGGAACTGCTGGTCGCCTCATCCGCGGAGTCCTCTCCGCCACCGCACGCGGCCAGGGTCAACACCAGCGCGACGCCCCCCACCGCCGCGAGGACATGAGGTCTGTGCGACCAAGCGTCTCGCATTCCCCTACGGTACGTCCTCACACTGGCGGTCCAGACAGTCCATTCGGCGGCGTGTCGTCCATCTCGACGGTCTGGGGCCAGGCGGTGTGACCGGCGAGGCGCAACCAGCGGACCAGCCGTTGCCGCCGAACCTGCCGGCAGGCCCGAACGCCGTCATTGAGAAAGCGCCGAGACAACTCCACTCGCTGACAGGTTGCGGCGAGACTATCGAGCAGCGGCACGACGTCCGGCTCATCGCGGAGTTCCATGACATCGGCAGGATCGTCGAAGACCTGGCCGAGGGTGCGGGTCAAGACGCTCTCTGCCAACCAGCGGGCGCTCGGGTCATCGGCATCCTGGGTAGCCGCCAAGGTGGCGTGAGCGCTGTCCAGCAGAACAGCCGAGGTCGCTGGATCGAGCAGACCCGACCCTGCGATCTCCAGTGTCAACGCGGTCCGCCGGGTCAACAGGACATCGAGGGACGCCGAAGAGGTCTCGATGCGTCGATGCAGTCGATCGAGTCGACCCGCCGTCATACTCAAATACAGGCCCACCAGGACGAGTACGGCGAGGATGACCGCCCACTGCCACCAGGTCAGGTTCATGAGCGACCGCTCCCCCCGCGCGGTCGGTCCGTCTGCCCTCGACGGTCATTCGACGCAGTGCCGCGACCGGCGAGTCGCCCCACAAGTTGTCCGCGCAGATCGACGCGAACCTTCTCACCGGGGACACTCACGCTCTCGTATACCGCCAGGATGCGTTGGGCGATGTGCTCCCAGTCGAAGCCAGCGACCCGACGCCTTCCGGCTGCCGCGAGTTCATCGCGCAACTCGGGATTGTCGAGTAGTTCCAGGGCCTTGGCCGCGAGGTCATCCGGGTCCTCAACCGCGAAGGTCATGCCCGCCGATCCCTGATCCAGCACCCGGCGAAACGCCATCAGGTCGCTGGCCAGAACGGTCGTTCCCGCCGCCATGGCCTCGAGAAGAACAATGCCGAAGGACTCCCCCATGGTGTTGGGCGCCACGTAGATATCCGCCGCCGCGAGCTGAGATGCCTTCTGATGATCGTCGAGCCGACCGAGCATCCGAATTCGGCGCCGCACGTCCGGGTCGAGTCCGTCAAGAACCTCGGTCTCGTCTCCAGGTCCGACGATGTTCAACGTCGCATCGGGGTAACGCTCCAGGATTTTCGGTAGGGCAGCAAGGAGCACCGGCAAACCCTTGCGCGGCTCATCGATGCGACCCAGAAAGACCAGGTCCGGGCCGGATTCGCGCGTTGCGGGTGCGGCATCGGCGAACGTCGCCACGCGAACCCCGTTGGGGATGAGAACCGCGTCGCCGCCTAGATGATCCACCAGTGTGCGCCGAGCATGCTCGCTCACCGCGATCCGCGCGGACACCTTTTCCATCGCGGTTTGTGCCAGGTAGTAGCCGGCTGCGAGGGCACGGGATCGATCCATCGACGAATGCCAGGTGGCAACGATGGGACCACGAGCGACCCAGCAGGCGAGAAGTGACAACGATGGTGCGACCGGCTCATGCACGTGGATGACATCGAATTCCCCCTCTTTGATCCATCGGTGCACTCGAGAAGTCGCCTTCACCCCGAGGGTGAGTCGGGCGACGGACCCGTTGTAGGCGATGGCGCGGGGGCGACCACCGTCGACGGCGTAGCCGGGGAGCGTGTCGGGGTCGTCCACCGGGGTGAGCACGCTGACTTCATGACCCCAACTGATGAGTATGTCGGCCAGATCCCGAATATGCGCCTGCACTCCGCCGGGCACATCCCAGGCGTAGGGGCATACGAGGCCGATCCGCATCACCGGGGTCGAGGCGGCCACCATCCACGAGGTGCGGGAACGTGCGGCCGGGGATTCATTCACAACGAATTCCGACGGTCCAGATCAGCGTGCCACAACCGCTGCATCATGTGCCAGTCCGCGGGATGAGCGCTGATCGCGTTCTCGAAGACGGTCGCGAGTTCCTGGGTCATCAGCGGAACGTCATCACCTCGACTATTCGTGTCCACGCTGGTCCCGGGCACCTCGATCGCTTCGTAGACGCACGCCTGTGTCGCACCCTCGACGTGCCAGGTGGACACCGGAAACAGCGGGGCTCCGGTGAGGGTCGCGAGGACCGCCGGCCCGGTTGGCATCGACGCGGCCTCCCCGAAGAAGGTGACCGGGGCGCCACGATGCTGCAGGTCGCGATCAGCGAGCAGGCAGACCAATCGACCCTCGTTCAGTCGCCGGGCCAACTGCCGAAGGACATCCGGCGCTCCGAGGGGGAGCACTTCCATGCCGAGGCTCTCGCGGTATTCCACGAACCTGTCGTAGAGGCTCTCCGGTTTCAGTCGCTCCGCGACGGTGCTCAAACCGCCGTAGCGTGCGGTGGCCCAGGCGCCGGCGTGGTCCCAGTTGCCCATGTGGGGCAGCGCGAGAACTGCTCCCTTCCCCTGCGACATCGCCGCGTCGAGTCGATCGAGCCCCTCCACCACATTGAAGGTGCCGGTGGCTCGTTCGGGCGACCAGGTGGGCAGTGCGAATGCCTCCTGCCAGTAGCGAAGGTAGCGATCGAGAGCATCCTCGGTGACCGCATCCAACTGATCGGCGGTAACTGGACCGAGAACCCGAGCGAGATTGGCCCGCAACTGGCGAACCCCGGGGCCCTGCCGCTTCCAGAGACGACGAGCCCCCCGATGGGCAGCGAAGGTCGCCAAGCGCTCCGGGATGTGCTGACTCACCGACCATCCGACAGCGAAGCCCAGATCGGCGATGCGCTCTCCCACACTGGGTCGGGATGTCCGCTGCTCCGCCTCGGTCACCCCTTCGCTCCCTTCGGCATCAGCTGGCGGCGGACGACGATGACCCGCTGGATGATGGTGATCAACGAGAGAACGGCGACGACACCGAGAGCGATGGGCAAGACGTAGGGAACACCGAAGCCGGCGATGAAGGCCGCCAGCAACACGATGATCAACCGCTCTGCCCGCTCGGCGATTCCGACATTCGCTTGAGCTCCGACCGCCTCGGCCCTCGCCTTGGCATAGGAGATGACCTGACCTCCGACGAGCGCGGTGAGCGCCGCGGCGATGGTCCACGGCTCCCCCGTGCTCACCGCCCACAGAACGAGCGCACCGAAGACGCAGCCGTCGGCGATGCGGTCGAGGGTCGCATCGAGGAAGTTCCCCCACGGACCAGCACGGCCGGAGAGTCGCGCCATCGTCCCGTCGAGCAGATCCGCGATGACGAAGGCAGCAATGATGAGCACGCCGGGGATGAAATCCCCTCGGGGGAAGAACACCAGCGCCCCCGTGCACGCTCCGACCGTGCCGACGATGGTGACCGCATCCGGCGACACCCGCAACGCCAGCAGTCCCCGGGCGATGGGTTCGAGGACGTATCCGGTGACGGCGCGGGCGGCCGGGTTGTTCAGCACAGGTGCCTCCCGCGGGTTGCGTCCCCACGGCCGATCGCCACGGGCGGTCTTCGAGCATGATCGTACGGCGATCTCGGATTCCGCGGGTCGATGGTCCCTTGCGGTGCGCGTGTCGATGCGAGGAGGCTGTGGTGCCATGAACCCCAGGCCGTCCTCATCCACTGCCCCCGAGGTCGATCGCATCCGCAATATCGCGCTGGTCGGACCGAGCCATTCGGGGAAGACGACGCTGGTGGAGCACCTCGCCTTCGGCACGGGGGCGCTCAGCCGGGTCGGAACCGTGGAGGCAGGCACGACGCTGAGCGATGTCCATCCCAGCGATCGTGAGCAAGGCCGATCGACGGCACTCGGTGTCGTCACCCTCGATTACGCTGGCTACCGACTCAACCTGCTCGACACCCCGGGCTACCCCGATTTCGTCGGAGAGATGCGGGCCGGACTGCGGGCTGCCGATGCCGCACTCTTCGTCGTCTCCGCGGTTGATGAGGTGGACGCGCCCACGGTGATGCTGTGGGACGAATGCGCGGATGTCGGAATGCCGCGCGCCATCGTGATCACGAAGGCCGATCGTGATTCCGCGGACATTGATTCCACCATCGAGGCCTGCCAGACCATGCTCGGGCCCGATGACCCGATCCTGCCGGTGCATCTGCCCCTGCTCGACGACAACGAGAAGGTCATCGGACTCGTGGGGCTGATCGACGAATGCATCCTCGACTACACCACCGGTTCGCCAGTCGAACGCGATCCGGATCCCCAGCATCTCGACCTCATCAGCGACTACCGCTCGACACTGCTCGAGGCCATCATCACCGAGTCGGAGGACGAGACCCTGCTGGACCGATTCCTCTCCGGGGAGAGCATCGAGGACGCGACGGTGGTGACCGACCTGGAGAAGGCCGTGGCCCGCGGACACTTCCATCCGATCCTCATCACGGCCACGACTCCGGCCGGGTTCGGGATTCACTCGCTCCTCGGCATCCTGACGCGAGGATTCCCCTCGCCCCTCGAGCACGCACTTCCCCTGGTCACCTCACCCGACGGCGAGCCGCGGCCTCCGCTTGCCTGCGATCCGCAGGGGCCGCTGTGCGCAGAGGTCGTGCAGACCAGCTCGGACACCTATGTCGGGCGGAAGTCCGTCGTGCGAGTGTTCTCCGGAACGCTCCTTCCCGACCGCGCTGTGCACGTCTCGGGGCATTTCCTCAGCGATCGCGGACACGACGACCATGACGTCGACGAGCGGGCGGGCGCCGTCTTCGCGGCGCTTCCCGGCGACCAGGTGGCCATCCCCGAGGCCCGAGCCGGGGACATCGTCACTGTCACGCGACTGACGCGAGCCGAGACCGCCGACACATTGTCCGATCCGGAGTTTCCGCTCCTCATCGAACCGTGGGTCCTCCCGGATCCGCTGTACCCGGTGGCTCTTCGGTCCCCCGCCGCGTCCGATGATGCGAAGTTCACGGCCGCGCTCTCTCGCTGCGTCGCCGAGGATCCCACCCTGCGGCTCGAACGAGTTCCCCAGACGGGACAGACGATCCTGTGGTGCATGGGCGAGGGT
>CAZVCZ010000040.1:0-12872 GCA_964626275.1 uncultured Bifidobacteriaceae bacterium
CCCCGCGTCCGCATCATCGATGGCGGGAACGCTCCGCTACCCGAAGGGTGGCTGGGCAAACCCTGGGCCTGCCATCGCCTCTCTCAGCACGCGACCGGGAGTGTCCTGATCTTCATCGATGCCGAGGTCGTCTTGCATCCGCTCGCCATCGCCTCGACGGTGGCGCAGATGCGTGAAGCTGAGCTAGATCTGCTGTCGCCCTACCCCCGACAAATCGCCGACACCTGGCCGGAGCGAATCACTCAGCCTCTTGTCGTGTGGTCGTGGATGGCCACACTCCCTCTCCGTCTCACCGAGAAGAGTCACTATCCGTCGTTGGCCGCAGCGAACGGTCAGTTCATCTGCGTCGATGCGCGCGCGTATCGCACGAGCGGTGGACACACCTCGGTGGCATCGCACGTGGTTGAGGATGTCGAGG
Source organism: uncultured Bifidobacteriaceae bacterium (assembly GCA_964626275.1). Lineage (GTDB taxonomy): Bacteria > Actinomycetota > Actinomycetes > S36-B12 > S36-B12 > M55B157. Next base: position 419 of record CAZVCZ010000040.1, read on the forward strand.
TACTCCGCTCGTTGAAGCGCCATGGCTTCACCGGAGCGCCGGCCAACGGTGGCCACATCGCGCAGTGCCGGATGTACAACGGGGCAGCCGAGATCTACCAGGGCTACACCAAGTCGCTGTGGTCGGTGTTCGGCTCGCGCCCTGGGGCGGCGGGAGTTCTCACCGTCATGGTCGTCGGATATGTCGCACCCCCCGTCTTCGCCGTGGCCGGTGGCGATCGCGTCGTCCGGGGGTGGGGCGCGATCGGTTATGCCGCCGGCGTCCTGGGCCGGTATGCCGTCGCCCGTCGCACCGGCGAGAAGCGCTGGCCCGACGTCCTGCTCCAACCTGCTTCCGTCGCCGCGTTCGCCAGCCTCACCATCGCCTCGTTTCGACTGCGACGCCTCGGTCGTTTGAGTTGGCGCGGCCGCAACATCGGCTGACCCATTCCCCGGCGCCCATTCCCTCACGCAACTGCCCGCTCCCGTCCTCCTAGGCTGACCCCATGGCCAGAGTCGTCGTCATCGGCGCGGGGGTCGGCGGCATGGCGACGTCGATGCGGCTGGCTGCGCTCGGGCACCAGATCACTCTCCTCGAGGCGAGCTCGCAGCTCGGAGGGAAACTGGCGCGATACGAGCGCGATGGTTTCGTCTTCGACACCGGACCCAGCCTGCTGACCCTGCCTGCGGTGTACCGGGAACTGTTCAACTCCACCGGTGGCCCTTTCGATGACGCTGTCGATCTGCAAGCGCTGGACATTGCCTTCGGCTATCACTGGGCTGACGGCGCCTCAGCCGCGCTCCCCGGAGTCGACCCGGGTCGCATCGCGACCGCCCTCGGCGATGAGCTCGGAGGAACAGCCGAGGCCGATTGGCGTTCCTTCATCGAACGTGCCGGACGGATCTGGCAGATCACCCGACGACCCTTCCTGGAGTCGCCACTGGATGGACTGGGCACCCTGGTGGGTCTCGCTCGGGATCCGCGTTATGTGCGGACGGTCGCACCCTGGACGTCGTTGCGCTCGCTGGGACGCCACTACCTGCGCGATCCCCGCCTCGTCACGCTGCTGGATCGCTATGCGACCTATACCGGTTCCGACCCCCGACGCGCTCCGGCCGCGCTCGCGACCGTCCCCTATGTCGAACAAGCCTTCGGCGCGTGGCATCTCGGTGGTGGCATCGCCACGTTGGCCGACGCGCTGGCGCATCGCTGCCGACAGCTCGGCGTTGAGATTGCCACGGATGTCGATGTGTCTGGAATCCGCACTACACCCGACGGAGTGCAGGGAGTGCTCACCCGCGACGGTGACTCCATCGATGCCGACATCGTCATCGCCAATGCTGATGCCCAGCATGTCTATCGCGACCTGCTCGACGACCCGCGCGCCAGACGGGTGCGCCGACGACTCGATCGCACCACCCCGTCGCTCTCAGGATTCGTCATCCTTGCGGCAGCGCGTGGTCGCACCGAGGGGATCCGACATCACAACGTGTGGTTCCCCGCGAATTACGACGGGGAGTTCGATGACATCTTCGGACGTCGACCCAGGCCTGTCGCCGATCCCACCATCTACGCCTGCGTTCCCGATGACGATCGCATGCGACCCGATGCGGACTCGGAGTCGTGGTTCATCCTCATCAACGCACCTCGGCACGGCCACACTTCATCAACCGTCGACTGGGATGAACCTGGACTGGCGGAGTCCTATGCCGATCATGTTCTCGAGGCGCTAGCCCGACGCGGGGTCGATCTGCGTCGACGCCTGCTCTGGCGTGAAGTGCGCACTCCGGCGGACCTGCAGCGAGCCACGCGCGCTCCCGGGGGATCCATCTACGGCTCGAGCAGCAATGGTGCGAGGGCGGCCTTCCTGCGACCGGCGAACGTCTCGCCGATTCCCGGCCTGTTCTTGGTCGGGGGTTCCTCGCATCCGGGCGGTGGCCTTCCCCTCGTCGGGCTGTCCGCCCAAATCGTCGCCGAGGCTGTGGGACCCCCTCATGAGGGGGAAGCGCTGAACTCCGCAACTGCCTAGGGGCGAAAAAGTGCTGATAGTTGCGGAGTTGGGTTTAGGGGTGCCAATTGCCGAGGCGGCCCTTGCGGCTGAGTTCTCGGAGGACCTCCTCGGTCCGCGTTCGCATCGCCTCGGCGGCCACCACGATCAGCCGGTCCCCCTCTCGAAGCCGCACCTCCGGCCCCGCCGGCTCGGCATGGTCACCACGCACGATGAGCGACACCACCGCACCGGTGGGCAGGGGGAGTTCCCGCACATAGACCCCGATCAGACGGCTCTCCGAGTCGATGTCGATCGCGATCACGGCAGCGTCGAGATCGTCGAGTGGAGCGACATCCACATTGAGTTCCAGCGGCTGCTCGGGCTCGGTGACCCCGAGGCGTCGCGCGACCCACGGCAGCGTCGGGGCCTGGATCAAGGTGAGGACCAAGACCACGATCAAGGTGGCGTCGAACACTGTCTCCGCGCCGGGCAGCCCGAGCCCGAGCGGGATGGCGGCGAACACGATCGGGACAGCACCGCGCAAGCCAGCGATGGAGACGAACCCGACCTGACGGGCCGGCCAGCGGAACGGCACGAGCGACACGATCGCCGCGAGGGGTCGACCCAGAAGCACCAGCGCTGCTGCCGCGACGAGTGCGATGAGGATCGATGACGGCAGCCGGGCGGGGTTCGCTAGGAGACCGAGCATGACGAACAGGCCGATCTCGGCCAGCCATGACAATCCATCGGAGAAGCCCAGGACAGCCCGCCGGTGCGGCAAGTTCTGCGCCGAGCCGAGCAGCACTGCCGCCACATACACCGCCATGAAGCCAGACGAGTGAACCAGATCCGCAACTCCATACGCCCCGACGAGCATCGCCACCGCCGCGATCGGGTACAGCCCGATCGCTGGGAGTGCGAGGCGGGGAATCAACCAGCGGGTGGCGTATCCGATCGCGAGACCGACGATCGCACCACCGATCAACTCCCCGACGACCAGGAGCGGCACGAGCCAGGGATCTCCCTCCAAGGATCCACTGGCGACGACAGTGACGAGGACGACCACCGGGGCGTCATTGAATCCCGACTCCCCCTCCAGCATCGTCTTCAAGCGCGGAGCGATGTTGATGCGACGCAACACCGAGAACACCGCTGCCGCATCCGTCGCCGCCAGCACCGCTCCGAGCAGGATCGCCAGCTGCGGATCGACGTCGAGAAGGAGTATCAGCGGAATGGCGACGACAGCAACGCTCACCGCGATTCCGACCGTGGCCAGCAGCAGGCTCGGCCCGAGGACCGGGCGCAATTCAGCCAGCGGTGTCGTGAGACCTCCGTGGGCGAGGATGAGGACGAGGGCCGCATAGCCGAGGACGGTGGCGAGGCTCGGATCGATGAGGCTGTCCCCCGGCAGGACCCAGCCAAGCAGCAGTCCGATCGCCAAATACAGCAGCAGCCCCGGCACCCCGAGGCGTCCGGTGAAGCGCACGCCGATCACGGCGAGGATGACGACCGCAGCCCCGATCAGGAGCACCGGGCCGAGCTGCTCGAGGGTCATGGCATCGATGCTGGAGGTCAGCCAGAAGCCGGTGACCGAAGTCCGAGATTGGCGTAGATCTCACGCGTCGCCGACGACGAGTTCAGCGTGTAGAAGTGCAGTCCTGGTGCGTCTTCATCGAGCAGCTCACGACACATCTGGCTGGCGATCTCGATGCCGAGAGCGCGCACACCGGCAGCGTCCTCTCCGAGCGCTTCGAAGCGAGCGGCCAACTCCGCCGGGAAGGCCGCGCCGGACAGGGTGGCGAAGCGCTGGATCTGACCGAGATTCGTCACCGGCATGATCCCCGGAAGGAGGGGAATGGAGCATCCCGCCGCTGCGGTTCGGTCACGTAGATCGAGGTAGTCCTCGATCCGGAAGAAAAACTGAGTGATCGCGAACGAGGCGCCCGCCTCGGCCTTGCGTGCCAGGACTCGCGCATCGTGATCACGATCACCAGATTCCGGGTGCCCCTCGGGAAAGGCCGCCACCCCCACCGAGAAGTTGCCCAGGCTGCGCACCAGGGACACCAGCTCGTCCGCGTGGTTGAGCCCGTCGGGTGTGGGCGTCCAAGGTGTCCCCGGTCCGCCGGTCGGATCACCGCGCAGTGCGAGCACATTCGTGACTCCGGCGGCGGCGTATGCAGCGACTACGGCCTGGAGTTCATCGACGCTGGCTCCAACGCAGGTCAGATGCCCGAGCGGAGTGAGCGTCGTCTCGGAGGCCATGCGCTCGGTGAGCCGGACAGTGCGATCCCTGGTCGATCCGCCTGCCCCGTAGGTGACCGAGGCGAAGGTCGGATGCAGCGACTCCAGCTCACGCAGGGTCTGCCACAGTTTGCGCTCCCCCTCATCGGTCTTCGGCGGGAAGAACTCGAACGAGAACGACCGCCCTCCGCGCGCAAGCAGTGCACCGATGTCGTGATGACCCTCCATGCGGTGAGGGTAGTCGGGCGTGGCCGAGGATCATTACACCGGTGGAGCCTGGCACCTCATGCAGGTGACACCCGCAGCCCGTAGGCTGGCCGTCATGCCCACCGTCCCGCACTCGGCACCCTTGGATGCCGATGACCTGCGGGTCCGCGTTCACAAGGCCATCGGAGATTTCATTTCCCAGCAGCGTGGCATCCTCGACGGCATCAGCGACGACCTCGAGCCCCTCGTCGAGGCCGTCACCGACCTGTGCGACGGCGGCAAGCGTCTGCGGCCCGCCTTTGCCTGGTGGGGATGGCGCGGTGCTGGCGGAGCCGACATCGAGCAAGCCCTGAACGCCGTCGCGTCCTTGGAGTTCCTGCAGGCCTGCGCTCTCATCCACGACGACGTGATGGACGGCTCAGATACCCGCCGTGGCCTGCCCTCCGCACACCGCCGCTTCGCCTCGGTGCACCGGCAGTCCGCCTGGCTCGGCTCCCCGGAGTCCTTCGGCGTCGGCGCCGCCATCCTGCTCGGCGATCTGTGCCTGTCCTGGGCCGACGAGATGCTCATGTCGAGTGGCCTCGATGCGGAATCTCTACGACGGGCAAAGTCGATCTACGACGAGATGCGCACGGAATTGATGGCCGGGCAGTACCTCGACCTGCTCGAGCAGGCCCGCGGCGGCGGGGATGCGCAGCGCGCCATGCTCGTCGTGCGCTACAAGTCCGCGAAGTACACCATCGAACGGCCCCTCCATCTGGGAGCTGCGCTCGCCGGAGCTGACCCGCAGATCATGGCGGCCTACACCGGCTATGGGTTGCCTCTCGGTGAGGCATTCCAACTGCGCGATGACGTGCTCGGTGTCTTCGGCGACCCCGGCGAAACCGGCAAGCCGGCCGGCGATGATCTGCGCGAGGGGAAGCAGACCGTGCTCGTCGCCACCGCGATGGATCGCGCGACCCCAGCCCAGGCTGCCCAGATCCGTCGCCACCTCGGCGATCCCGGCCTCGACACCGAGGGGGTTCAGCAGTTGCGCACCATCATCACCGAAACCGGAGCGCTCGCCGAGGTCGAGTCGGTCATCGAGGCGCTCACCGACGAAGCTGTCGCGAGCCTCGACTCCGTGTCCTTGGCCCCACCCGCCACCGAGGTCCTCACCGGCCTCGCCTACGCCGCCACAAGGAGATCCGTGTGAGCCTCACCCGCTGGTTGCCGCACCGCACCCCGCGCACCGTCACCGGGCCGACCGACCACGTCGTCGTGGTCGGCGCCGGGCTCGCCGGGTTGTCCGCTGCCATGCGACTCGCCGGTGCTGGCCGATCCGTGACCGTCCTCGAACGCGAGGCTCGTCCCGGCGGGCGCGCCGGTCAGTGGGAGGCCACGACCGCGGATGGGACCTACCGGGTCGACACCGGTCCGACCGTGTTGACGATGCCGGATCTGATCGCCGATGCCTTCGACAGTCTCGGCGAGGAGATGAGCGACTGGCTCACCCTCCATCCCGTCGCTCCCCTCTATCGATCCTTCTATCCCGACGGTTCGGTTCTCGATGTCCACGCGGATGTCGATGAGATGGCCGAGGAGATCCGCACCGTCATCGGACCCGAGGAAGCCGCGGGTTACCGCCGCTATGTCGATTTCGTATCGCAGTTGTACCGATACGAGATGACCGACTTCATCGACCGCAATATCGATTCCCCGCTCGACCTGTTGACGCCCAACCTCGCCAAACTCGTGGCCATCGGTGGTTTCCGCAAGCTCGCACCCAAGGTTCGCGAGTACCTCAAGGACCCCCGCACTGAACGGGTCTTCAGTTTCCAGGCGATGTATGCCGGCCTATCTCCCTATGACGCACTCGCGATCTATGCGGTCATCGCCTACATGGACTCGGTCGCCGGGGTCTACTTCCCCGAGGGCGGGATGCACGCGGTGCCGGAAGCGATGGCGCGCGCCGCCGTCGCCCATGGCGTGGACATCCGATACTCCACCACCGTCACCAAGGTGGAGACCCAGGGTGATCGTGCGGTCGCCGTCCACACGGACACCGGTGAGCGCATCCCCGCGGATGTCGTCGTTCTCAATCCCGATCTGCCCGTTGCCTACCGCGATCTGCTGGGCCGATCACCCTGGCCGGTGCGGCGACTGGACTACTCCCCCTCGTGCTTCCTCATGCTCGCCGGTTCGAGTGCGTCCTATTCCAAGATCGCCCACCACAACATCCACTTCGGACGTTCCTGGAAGGGCGTGTTCGACGAGCTCATCGATCAGCGCCGCCTCATGAGCGATCCGAGCCTGCTGGTCACCAATCCGACGCATTCCGATCCCTCCCTCGCCCCGAACGGCAAGGAGGTCTACTACGTGCTCTTCCCGACGCCGAATATGGATGCGCCCATCGACTGGGTGAAGGAGACCCCGCGCTATCGCGAGGAAGTCATTCGCACCCTCGAGGAGCGCGGGTACCGCGGGTTCGGGGATGCCATCGAGGTCGAGAGCATCACCACTCCCCTGGAATGGCAGGAGCGTGGGATGGAACGAGGCGCGCCCTTCGCCTCCGCGCATTCGTTCACCCAGACCGGCCCGTTTCGACCGGGCAACCTGTGGGGCGAGAACGTCGTGTTCACCGGCTCGGGGACCCAACCCGGGGTGGGTGTGCCTATGGTGCTGATCTCCGGGCGCCTTGCGGCCGAACGGGTCACCGGGCCCGATCGGCTCTATCGATCCCGCGCTCTGCGCTGAGGAGCGCGTACCCTGACCGATATGGGCCAGGGTGATCGCACCGCCACGCGCATCGGCGATGCCGTGTGGCGATTCGGCCTCCCGGGATTCGTCGCGTCGGGAATGATCACCATCGGTGCCCTCGGCGTGGGCTGGCTACCCCTGCGCACGGGCATCATCGAGTGGCCCATCGTGGACTTCCTGCGCACCAGCAGCACCGGGCTCGCGCTGTCCCACATCCTCGTCTTCGTCGGCATCGCGCTGCTGCTGCAGACATGGCTCATCCTCGGTCGAGCTCTCGTCGACCAGCAGCGCACATCCGGCGGAAGCTCCTTCCGTCCGTTCGATCTCGCCGCAATCCTCACGATGTGGTCCGTACCGCTGCTGGCATCTCCGCCGATGTTCAGTCGAGACGCCTACTCCTACTACTCACAGGGGCGGCTCCTCCTCGAGGGACTCGACCCGTACACGACCGGTGTGTCAGCTCTGCCCGGATGGTTCCAGGACGGGGTGGATCCGATGTGGGCGGAGACACCGGCGCCCTACGGCCCCATGTTCCTGCTGCTCTCCCGAGGTGTCACCGACTTCGCGTACGAACAGCCCGCGCTCGCCGCACTGATCTTCCGCCTGCTTGCGATCCTTGGCGTCGGCCTGCTCGTCGTCTACGTGCCACGCCTGGCCTTCGCCCACGGCATCGATCCTGTGCGCGCCCTGTGGCTGGGGGTCGCCAATCCCCTCGTGGTCTTGCATTTCGTCGCGGGTGCGCACAACGACGCCCTGATGGTGGGCCTCATCGCCATGGGTCTCGCCTGGGCGGTCGAGAGACGTCCGCTGGCTGCTGCCGCTGCCATCGCCCTCGCCACATCGGTGAAGCCGATCGCGCTGCTCGCCCTTCCCTTCGTCGGCCTGATCTGGGCCGGCCGCTCGGCCAACTGGTGGCCTCGCATTCGGGCATGGCTCGTCACAGGTGTCATCGCCGCCGGCGTGTTCGCCCTCACCGCATTGCTCGCCGGGGTCGGCCTGGGATGGATCAACGCCCTCGGCACTCCGGGCGAGGTGCGGACGTGGTTCTCGCCCCCCACCGCACTCGGCATGTTCACCGGCGGCATCGCCGAAGCGATCGGGATGGCGGACAGTAATGATGCCTTCGTCGCCGGTTTCCGACTGCTCGGCATGGGTCTCGCCCTTGCCGTCGTCGCCTGGTTGATCCTCGGCCCCTGGCGACGCAGCCCGGTGCGCAATGCCGCCTGGGCCTTCCTGGCCGTCGTCCTCCTCGGCCCCGTCGTGCAACCGTGGTATCTGCTGTGGATCCTGCCGCTGTTCGTCGTCACCGGAGTGAGCCTCAGGGCGCTGCGCGTGATCGTGGTTGCCACGGCGGGGCTGTGCGTGCATGCCATGGCCGAATCCCTCGCTACCTCCGACGGTGCCTTCGAACTACTCGATGGGCTCGGCATCGTCATCGCCATCATCATCGTGGGGGGCGTGCTCCTGCTCAGCCCTCGGGAACGTGCGCTCATCCTCGGTGGACCGGGAGCGATCGGTCTCGAGCCGGTGGATGCTCCTGCGCAGGCGCGAGCCCGCCAATGGACGGCGGAACCGCCCTGGCAGGATTCCCCCTCGTGAGCGCACGAGAGTTGACTGCAGCAGGCATCATCGCGCCGGATCTGCGACGGTCCTACGAACTGTGCCGACAGCTCAACGCCGAACACGGCAAGACCTACTACCTCGCCACGTTGCTCCTGCCACCGGCCAAGCGGCCCTACGTCCACGCGCTGTATGGCTTCGCCCGGTATGCCGACGAGATCGTCGATGACCTCGCCTCCACACTCTCCGACACCGAGAAGTCCGACTGGCTGGGCCGTTGGGGGGACGCGTTCCTGGCCGATGTGCGACGCGGGAGATCCGATGATCCGGTGTGCCACGCCGTCGTGGACACCGTTCTCACCTGGGATATCCCCCTCGAGCACTTCGAGGCATTCCTGCACTCGATGCGGATGGATCTCACCGTCGACTCCTACGCGACCTATGAGGACCTGTTCGAGTATGTCTACGGATCCGCCGCCGTCATCGGTCTGCAGATGGTCCCCATCCTCGAACCGAGCGACGAGCAGGCCTATGCCCGCGCCCAGGATCTCGGGGTTGCCTTCCAGCTCGCCAACTTCATCAGGGATGTGGGTGAGGATCTCCAGCGCGGACGGGTCTACCTCCCCCTAGCGGAACTTGGCGAGCACGGGGTGACTCGCGATGATCTCGAACGGCGAGTCGCCACGCCTGCCATCAAGGCGGCACTGCGCGAACAGATCCAGCGCGTTCGCATGCTCGAGGAGCGGTCTCGCCCCGGCATCGCCATGCTCCATCCGGATTCCCAGCCGTGCATCGAGGCAGCCCGCGTGCTGTACTGCGGAATCGTCGACGAGGTCGAAGCCATCGACTACGAGGTCTTCACCCGCCGCGCCAGCGTGCCGATGCGTCGACGCCTCGCCGTCGCAGGTCCGGCGTGGGTGAAGGCGGTCCGCGCCCGCCGCCAACCCGCTCACCAATAGGTCACTTCGAGACGCTGTTCTCGCTCCGCTGTTTACGCCAGATCGGCGGCCCGGCGAAGGGCGTACGCTGCACTCCACGCCTGCCGAGCCACACCCAGATCACCAGTGAGAGCAGGATGAGGGCGAAGCCGAACATCAGGTCTTCGACCGGCGCGAATGCGATTCGGCCTCCACCGATGAACGGCGGGGGACCCTCCACCGGAGTGGAGTCGCCGATGATGAACTCCCCGTCATAGGTCACGATCGAGAAACCGGTGAGGACACCATTGGTGAGGAGTTGGAAGAAGACGATGATCGCGTAGGGCACCCAGAAGGCCCGCCGGGTGATCAACCGGGTGCGTGCGATGAACAGGTCGACGACGATGGCGAGGACGACGCCGAGGATCGCCAGTTGGGTGTAGCTCATCGGTCGCCACCCGCAACTGGCTCATCGAGGGGCTGCTCATCCCCCACCGGCCACCCCTTCACCGACCGGACCGCCTCGAGACTGAGGATCGACGCGATCGGGATGACGATGAAGAACAGCAGTTCCTCCAACGGCAGTGTCCCTAGGACGACGATGCCGGTGGTGGTATCGGGGTCGAAGTCCCAGTGACCGGCCGCGATCGCGTATAGATCCCAGACGACGAACACCACCACGGGAACGATGAGGGTCAACAGCAGCCGCCGCCAACGCTGATAGACACGGGTACGCAAGACCACTTCGAGCCATGCGGTGGCCAGGAGGATGAAGGCCAGGACCCCGAGATATGCCAGGTTCGTCATTGGACGCGACCCGTCAGCCTGAGCCCATGAGCTTGCGATGATCCCAGGAGACGATGCGCTCGACCTCGAGTCGCAACGCGACCTGCTTAGGCGCCTTGGCCCGGTAGGCCTCCCGAGCCGCAGGCACATGCTCGGGGCTCAACCCCTCGTACTTCACCAGCAGATCCGCCGCGATTCGGCAGATCAGATCCTCGTCCCGCGACGGCACGACCCGCCCGGTGAGCTGGACTCCCTGCAATTGCGCATAGTGCTCACCGGACTCCACGAGGGCCGATACCCTCGGATCCCGCTCGACGTTGAGCGCCTTCTGGGATCTCGCGTAGGTGCGCATCCAGATCTCGCCGTCGAGGCGGACGAACCACATTCCCACGGGGTCGGGAACACCATCGGGCCCGATCGTGCAGAGGATCAGGGTGCGGGCCGCATCGAGGTAGTCCTGCACCTCCTCGGCGGACATGCTGGTGTCGACCCGTGCGCTCACCGCTCCATCCTGCCTGTCGCTCGCGGCACCCGCACGCCCACCCCACCGGTGTCCTCCACGGATTTTCGCCCCCCTAGACCTAGACTCGAATGATCATGGGGACGACTGTGCCGCCACCGGCCGCGACCGACGCTCTCGTCGGCCGCGAACTCGAGGGGCGCTACGTCATCGAGGAACGCGTCGCCCGGGGCGGCATGGCCACGGTCTACCGCGCGGTCGACACCCGCCTCGACCGTTCCGTGGCCCTGAAGGTCATGCATCCCTCACTCGCCGAGGATGAGGCCTTCGTCGCTCGTTTCCAGCGGGAGGCGAAGGCGGCCGCCTCGCTCTCCCACCCCCACGTCGTCGCCGTCCACGATCAGGGCAGCGTCGATGGGCTTCCATACCTGGTGATGGAGTTCGTGCCGGGGCGCACCCTTCGTGATGTCCTCACCGAGCACGGCCGTCTCTCCGCAGCACAAGCACTTGCGATCTGCGAGCCGATCCTCGACGCGCTGGGCGCGGCCCATGCGGCGGGCTTCGTCCACCGAGACATCAAGCCGGAGAACATCCTCATCTCCGACGACGGACGGGTGAAGGTCACCGATTTCGGTCTCGCCCGCGCGATGACCGCCGCCACTGCGACCCAGGGTGTCCTCATCGGCACCGTCGCCTATCTGTCGCCCGAGCATGTCGAGCGTGGTCAGGCAGATGCCCGATCGGATGTCTACGGAGTTGGCATCTGCCTGTACGAGATGCTCACCGGCGCGGTCCCGTTCGGCGGTGAGTCGCCCCTCAACGTCGCCTATCAGCATGTGCACACCGATGTGCCCCGTCCGGCCACCCTCCTCGACGGCCTCGATCCGGATGTGGACGATTTGGTCGAGACGGCCACGCGCCGTGATCCGGCCCTTCGCTACGCCGACTGCCGGGAGTTCGCCGATCGAGTGCGCGCGGTGCGTCGAACCCTGCCGCCGCCCGCTCCCTTCGCCGACGCCGTCCCTCGTGACGCCGTGCCCGGAGCGACCCTCGTCGTCGATCGGTCCGCAACCACATCCGCCACCACGGAACTCCCCGCGATCCCCGCCGAATCCGCCGGCACGGGTCACCGGCCTCCTCCCGGGGATGCTCCGGCCACACGCCGCCGGCGCCGGCGGGCCGGTCCGCTCATCGCCCTCCTGCTTCTCCTCGGCGCGGTGGCGGGAGCCGCCTTCGGTGCGTGGTATCTCGCGGCCGGTCCCGGTCGCACGCTCGCCGTGCCCGGAGTCCTCGGCCTCGATGTCGCCGCGGCGACGACCCTCGCCGCTGACTCGGAGATGACACTGGCCGTGGCCGGTGAGGAATACAGCGAGACGATCGCCGCGGGCATCATCATGCGCTCGGATCCCGAGCCCGGCGCCGAGGTCGCGCCTGGAACGGAGATCTCCGTCGTCGTCTCCCTCGGCCCGGAGCGATTCTCCGTTCCTGTGCTTGCGGGGCTCACCGAGAACGAAGCCACCGCCGCGCTCACCGAGGCCGGCCTCGGGGTCGGCGATGTGACGAACGAATGGGATG
>CAZVCZ010000041.1:0-12761 GCA_964626275.1 uncultured Bifidobacteriaceae bacterium
AGTAGTGAACCGCGATGTCGCCGTTGAAGAACAGGGCGTAGGGCATGGGTGCACGCGGCACGTCGGGGCCGTTGATGCCCGAGGTAGCGTCACGCCATTTGAACCACACCCGGAAGGTGCCGGTTGGAGTATCCAGACCGGTCACGCCGAAGCGCACATCGACGGTGCGGTCAACCTTGCCGTCTTTGACGTAGCGGACCACCTTTGCGGTCTTGTCGATGCAGAAAGACTGTGATTCGCGCAGGCATGTGGAGGGCAGGACACCCACGTCTCCTGCGACGTTCTTGATCAGGATCCAGGTGCGCTTATCGGCGACGCCTGTTTCCGGGAGGTAGAACTTGTCCTGGGTTGCGCGCACTGCGGCTGCGGTCGAGTTTCCGTAGCGCCCCTCGACCCGCTCGCGCCAGGAGATGTCGTAGCCGAGCCACTCGAGGCGATCCTGGATGATGCGGACGTATCGGCCCACGTCCTTGTTCTCCATGGGCAGGTTCAACTTCGCTTGGGTAGGAGGATCGATCACGCGGATGGAATTGTTCTTGGCCGCCTGGGCTGGTCCGGCAGTGAGGAAAGCCGCGGCGAGCGAGGTCACGGCGAACGCCGTGGCAGTCGCCCACAGGGACCTCGAGCGCCCCCTGATCATCATGGGTCACATCCTACGTCTCGGAATTGCCCGAGTCGAACCATCTGGGACTCGTCGTCCGAGGAGGCAGGAAGCGGGCTTCCAGGACGACCAGTCGCGGGCCATCGACATCTGGTTTGAGAGCTTCGGACAGGTCGTCAACCGAGTTGACGGTGATGACGGGGATCCCGAAGGCCGCGCCGAGTGAGGGCCAGTCCGGCGTGAGCAGATCGACCCCGCGCTCGGGATGGCCGAAGACCTGCTGATCGAAGCGGAGCATGCCGTAGCCGCCGTCATCGACGATGAGGAGCGTGATCGGCAGCCGTTCCTGGGCGTAGGTCGCCAACTCGCCGAGAGCGAACATCGGGCCGCCATCACCGCAGACGGCCAGGGTGGGAAGACCGATCGCTGCCGGTCCGATGGCGGCGGGCAGGGCGAATCCGAGGGTCCCCCAGCCGACCGGGTACTGCATGCGTCGCGGGCGCGGTTGGGGTGAATAGCCGCCGACCCAGTAGCCCGCGACGGCCATATCGCACACGACGGCACCTTCTGCCGGCCAGTCGGTGACGGCATCCACGAGCGTCATCGGCGCTGCGGTCCGCTCGTCAGCACGCAACCGGCCCCGTACCTGTTCGGACAGTGCCTGAGCATCGGTCCACATCTCGCGACCCGCGATCTCACGTGCGCTGAGTTCGTCGACCAACATCGCGAGGGTGGCGACGAGATCAGCCTGCACCAGCACGTCGTAGTCGAAGGTGCGCGACAAGGTCGACCCGAGTCCGATAGCCGCGGTGCGATTCGGCAGTGGCATTCGCCAGTTGCGCGTGTTCATTCCGTCAGCGTCGGAGCCTATGACCAGCAACAGATCCGCGCCCGCGATGAGATCGGCGATTTCCGGTTCGTGCACCGGAGCTGTGATGATGCCCGGGTGTTCGGCCAGCAGGCCTCGACCGGCGTAGGTGGTGACCACGGATGCGGCGAGCCGATCGGCGAGAGCGGTGACCGCACTCTCACCGGCTGGACCGCACTGCACGACTCCACCACCGGCCCAGATGACGATGCGAGGTGAGGCCTCGACGAGATCTGCCAGTGCCAGGACCTCATCTGGACTTGGCGCGAGTGGTGATGCGGGTGGCTCTCCTTCGTCAGCACTGAGCGTGCAGTCGGCGGAGAGCAGGTCCGAGGGGATACCGAGATAGCGGGGAGCGGTGGGCGTGACCTGGGCCGCAGCGATGGCGGCGCGAACGTGAGCGATGGCATCCGCGGGGCTGGTGGCGGTGTGGGCGACGACCCCGTGCTCGGCGAATCCGGAGAACATGGCCGCCTGATCGGCCATCTCATGCAGGATCCCCCGAGGGTCACCGGCCACCCCCGGTCCGGCTTGGCGAAGGGCGGAGGACACATCTGAGGCGATCACGAGGATGGGTGAGCCGCAGGTTGCCGCCTCGCCGAAGGCAGCGAGCCCGTTGGCTGCCCCCGGCCCGGTGGTGGTGATCGCGACGCCGAGGCGCCCGGTCGCTCGGGCGTAGCCGTCCGCGGCGTAGACGGCGGCCTGCTCATGGCGCACCCCGAGGATGCGGGGATGGCCCTGGCGGTGTGCGGACCACATCGGCAGGTTGTGGACCCCCGGCAGACCGAAGACCACCTCCACCCCCGCCGCGGCGAGGAGATCGAGAACGGCAGCGCCCAGGGTGGCGTCGTCGGAATGTCCACTCACGCGGATATCCCACCACCTCACCGCCGGCCGGTGTGCGGTGGGAGGATGAATCCATGACCAACTTCGTTTCCGTGAACCCGGCCCACTACGACGAGATCGTGACCGAGATTCCCCTCGCCAGCAGCGCCAACCTCATTGAGGCCTGCCGTACCGCCAAGGCTGCACAGCCCGGCTGGGCCTCGGTCCCCGCGCCCGCGCGCGGCCGAGTGATCGCGCAGGTCGGTCGACTGGTCGAGGCGAATAAGGAATCGCTGTCGCGCCTGGTGACGCGCGAGATCGGCAAGGTCTATGCCGAAGCACTCGGCGAGGTGCAGGAGGTCATCGACACCTGCGACTTCTTCCTCGGTGAAGGACGCCGGCTCTACGGCCAGACTGTCCCGAGCGAGATGCCGGACAAGCAACTGCTGACATTCCGCATGCCGGTGGGAACGGCCGCGATCGTGACGGCCGCGAACTTCCCCGCGGCTGTGCCGTCGTGGTACCTCGTTCCCGCGCTCGTCACCGGCAACACGATCGTGTGGAAACCCGCCGAGCATGCCGCGGGGATCGCGCTCGCGATGGCAGAGTTGTTCTACGCCGGCGGGGTTCCGCGTGATGTGCTGCAGGTCGTGGTCGCCGATGGACCGACGACCTTCGACGGTCTCGATGCCGCGATGCAGGCCGGCTACGTCAATAAGCTCGGCTTTACCGGTTCGACCGATGTCGGCCGGCGGCTCGGCGAGCTGGCCGGTCGTCACCTGCAATCACCGTGCCTGGAACTTGGTGGAAAGAACCCGATGGTGGTCATGCCTGATGCGAACCTCGACCTGGTCATCGAGGGTGCGCTGTTCTCCGGCTTCGGCTCGGCGGGTCAGCGGTGCACCTCGCTCGGGACGATGTGGGTTCACCGCGACATCTACGAGGTGGTCCGCGACCGCTTCGTCACCGCGACCCAGAATGCTGTTGTTGGTGACCCGTTCGCCGATGTGCTGTTCGGACCGCTCATCGACGAGAAGTACCTGATCAATCACGACAAGCATCTCGGCATGATCGCCGATCACCACACCGTCTACGGCTCGACCAGTGTCGGTCGCATCACCTCGGCGAACCCGCGCGCCGGATTCATTGGTGATCCCGACGCCGGGTGGTTCGCCCACCCCACGATCGTCGAGGGAATCCGCCCGGGAGACGCGCTGTATGACACCGAGACCTTCGGTCCGTTGGTCGGCCTCGGGGTGTTCGACACCCTCGAGGAGGCCATCGAGTTGAGCAACGGCCACGGCTACGGCCTGTCGAGTGCGATCTATTCCTCCGATCCGCAGGCGATCTGGAAGTTCCGCCAGGGGATCTCTGCGGGCATGCTGTCGGTGAACAACACGACGTCGGGTGCCGAGGCGCATCTGCCGTTCGGCGGCAATGGTCGCAGCGGCAACGGGTCGCGCCAGAGCGGGGTGTGGGTGCTCGATCAGTTCACCCGCTGGCAGTCGATGAACTGGGACTTCAGCGGCAAGCTGCAGAAGGCTCAGATGGACCTCATCGAACTGCCCTGCGACATGGACTTCCGTCTGTGACCAAGCCGCTGCCCGAGCGGGCAGATGTCGTCGTCGTCGGCGGCGGGGTGATGGGGGCCTCGACGGCCTTCCACCTCGCCGAAGCCGGTGTCGATGTCGTCCTCGTCGAGAAGGGCGATCTCGCCGGAGGTTCGACATCGCGAGCCGCCGGAGGAGTGCGCGCGAACTTCTCCGATGAACTCAACATCTCCCTCGGCCTGAGGTCGCTGGAGTTGTTCGAGGCCTTCGAGCAGCGACTCGGGCAGGGCATCGACCTGCATCGAAGTGGCTACCTGTTCGTGCTCACGACCCCTGAGGAGGTTGCGACCTTCGAGAGGACCGTGGCATTGCAGAACTCCCTCGGGGTCGAATCGCGCATGGTCGACGTCGAGGAAGCGGTGCGTCTCTCGCCGCTGCTGGAACCCGATGGTGTGCTTGCCGCGGCCTGGTCACCGCGCGATGGTCACTGCGCGCCGGAATCAGTGGTGCTCGGCTATGCCAGCGGGGCTCGTCGGCATGGCGCGACCGTGCGCACCGGAGTCGAGGTCACGGGCATCGAATCTTCCGGTGGTGAGATCACCGCGGTAGCGACATCGGCTGGAACAGTGACAACCGGTTGTGTCGTGGATTGTGCGGGAGCGTGGTCGCCGCAGATCGCGGCCTATGTGGGTGTCGACCTGCCGGTCACGCCCTACCGCCGGGAGTTGCTCGTCACCGAGGCGATGCCGGAGCCGATCGACATGGCATTCACCATCGAGTACGGCACGAGCCTGTACTGGCATCGCGAGGGCCGTGGCATCCTCACCGGATTCTCCGACAAGTCGATCCCGGCGGGTTTCGGCCTGGAGCGCGACCCGCAGTTCCCTGAGAAACTCGCCGAACTTGCCGAGCGTCGCGCCCCCGGTCTGCTCGATCTGGGCGTGCAGACGGGTTGGACCGGGCTGTACGAGGTGACCCCGGATCACAATGCGCTGCTCGGGGAAGCCCGCGATGTCTCGCGGTTCCTCTACGCCACCGGATTCTCCGGGCACGGATTCCTGCAGGGCCCAGCGGTGGGGGAGATCCTGCGAGACCTCTACCTCGGCGTCGAACCGTTCGTCGACATCTCCCCGCTCGATGTGCACCGCTTCACCACCGGCGAGTTGCGCCCGGAGCTCAACATCGTGTGAACACAGGTCAGGCGCGGGATTCGAACATGCCGAGCAGTGCCGCGACGCCGAGGACGGAGCGCGGGGCGTAGGCGACCCGCCATAGCCCGCCGTGATTCGCCCCCTGGATGAACAGGTCGAGCGGATGGTCGAGCGGCACCCGCGGATTGGCGAGCGCATCGGGATTGCGCAGGTCATGCACGAGGAGTGCGGCCATGAGAGTCGTCGACGTCGCCGGCTCGAACACCTCGACCCCGAAACGCCCCGCGCCGGCGTAGGCCGCAGCGAGCGCACGGTTCTTCACCACCGACAACGTGCGTGTGGCCGGTGCGATATTGAGTGACACCCGATGCCCCTGATCGCGCAGCATCGTGGCACGCCAACGCTGGAAGCGCTTCGCGAGCGCATAGTTCGGCCCCTGTTGTGGCACGAGGCTGTCGTTCACCCCGACCTCGCGCCCGCTCGCCATCGTGACGACCTCGGGATAGTTCGGCGCGAACTGCCGCGCCAACCGCAGCGGCGCCTGGAAGAGCTTGCCCGCGCCGCGCGACGACCAGCGTCGCCGCGACTCCTCGACTGCCTCGATCGGCACCATGAACACGTCGGTTGGTGTGGCCAGATAGGCCAGGGTGGAGCCGGGAAAGCGTTCGGCGATGTCGGTCATCACCGCATCGGCAGCCAGCGAGAGCCGCACATGGGTGAGGCCATCGGCGTAGGTGTAGTTGCCAACCACCATGGGTTGGCCCAGTCGCGCCAGCCAGGTGCGCACCTGGGGTGCCCGACCGAGCAGATCAGCGCCCGCGAGAGCGGCGAGCGTGGCGTCCTCATCCTCATCGATGACCTGCCCATCGTGCAGCGAGTCCGGGAGGGTGCCTCGCTCGATCGGCAGATGGAGGGTGCCGGCGGTGGCGCGGGTCGTGGTGATGAGGTGCTCCCACACTGCAGGGCGAGGCAGGTCGACCGCGTGGACGCGCGCGCCCCAGCGCAGCAGAGATCGGGTCGGTCCCATCTCAGCCCCGGCTCCGAGGACGGCGACATCGATGTCCGCGAGGTCGAGCCAGTCAGGGTTGTCCATGACGAGCTCGACAGCGGCGGCGAAACTGGGCTCCGCGATGCCCGCATCGACCCAGGCGTGCAGTTGCCGACGCAGGTCCTCGCCGAAGAGTCGACGCCCGCGATAGGGGACGGATAGATCACGCTCGCGGGCCGCCCGGCCGCGGACGGTGAGGGTGTCGTAACCCGGATCGGTCTGCTCGGCGAAGGCCTCGGCGATCGAGGTGAGGCCCTCGGCGCTGGAGAAACCCGACTGTCGGATGAGTGAGTCCGCGCCGGCGGCGGACATGGCGCCAGCACCGGCTGGATCGGCCGCGGCGGAGGTGAGCAGTGCCCGATATGCCGCCACGTAATCGCGATGCCAGTTCGGCAAGGATGCGACCCAGTCGGCCAGAGCGGGATCGTGGACGCGGGCTGCATCGGTGACCACCGTCTGCCCGATGCGAGTGGAACTCACGCGACCGTCGGGGCCGGGGCGCAGCACGACGCCGTGGCTGGTGGAGGACGAGGTCGCGGCGGCGGTCATGGTCGGCTCAGATTATCGCGAGCGTTCCGCGAGATAGACCCCGGCGAGGACAACCAGGCCCCCGATGATCTGGACCGGGGTGAGGAACTCGCTCAAGGCGATCCAGGCGACGACGGAGGCGAGGACCGGTTCGATCATGCCGACTGTCGACGCCTGGGCGGAGGTGAGGTGGTGCAGGGAAGCGACGACGAGCCAGAAGGGTGCGACGGTGCCGAGCACGACCATCCAGGTGATGAGGAACCCCAGCGGGACGTCGGGTCCGCCTGCCCCCAGCGGCTGCCCGGTTCCGCTCAGGTCTTCCCACGGGAAGGACCACCACGGCTGGATGATGGCGAACAGCAGGGCGGCGGCGCCGAAACCCCACATGGTGAGCGACACGGTGTCGCGTCCATTCGGGCGGTGCACCTGATGCTCGGCGAGGATGTAATAGGTGGCGAGTGCCGCTGCGGCGCCTAGTGCGGCGGCGACGCCGAGTACGTCGAGAGAGAAGCCCTGCCACACCTGGGCGATGAGCACGAGGCCAGCCAGAGCGAGGGCCAGCCCTACCCAGACGGTAGGACGGACGGCCTCGCGCCGACCGAACCGGAACCACAGCGCGACCATGATGGGTGCGGTGAACTCGATGATGAGTGCGATGCCGACGGCGAGGCGTTCGAGGGCGAGGAAGAACAGCCACTGGGTCATGGCGATGCCGAGCATGCCGAAGGCGAGGAGCAACACGATTTCATCGCGACGGATGCGCAACGCATGGCGACGAGTGATGGCCACGATCACGAACATGATGAGGAACGCGGCGGTCACCCGCAGTTCGGTGAGGCGTGCCGCTGAGATGCCGGTGAGCAGGATCGACTTGCTGACCGTGCCGTTGACGGCGAACAGCAGTGCGGCGAGGGCATAGACCGAGTACCCCAGCAGTCGGTTGCGTTGCTTCGCGGTGGGGATTCCGGGAAGCGGCTCAGCGAGCTCGGTCATTGGGACAGGGCCGCTTCGTACACCCTGACCGTCTGAGCGGCGATGGACTGCCACCCGAAGTCGGCGATAGCGCGAGCCCGTCCCGCCAATCCCATACGCCGTGCTCGATCGGGATCGGCGAGGACAGCGTTGACCGCATCGGCGAAGGCATGCTCGAAGGCACGGGGTTCACTCGGGTCATAGGGCACGAGCAGCCCGGTGACACCGTCCTCGACGACCTCGGGGATCCCGCCGACCGCGCTGGCGACAACGGCCGTCTCGCATGCCATCGCCTCGAGGTTCACGATGCCGAGGGGTTCGTACACCGAGGGACAGGCGAAGACGCTGGCGTGGGTGAGGAGTTCAATGACCGAATCCCGATCGAGTTGCTCCGTGATCCAGATGACGGAATCATCCCCGCGCAATTCACGCAGCCGCTCGACGGCCCGTTCCGTCTCCACTCCGATCTCCGGGGTGTCGGGTGAACTCGCACACAGCACCAGGACGGCATCGTCGGCGAATCGCTCGGCCGCGGCGAGCAGATGATTGATCCCCTTCTGGCGGGTGATGCGTCCCACGAACACGACATAGGGACGGGTCGGATCGACTCCGTGACGCGCGAGAGCCCCGGTGCCCTCGACCGCGCGATATCGCTGGGTGTCGATGCCGTTGTGCACGACGTGCACCCGGGCCGGATCGACGTCGGGATAGCAGGCCAAGACATCGCGCCGCATTCCCTCGCTGACCGCGATGATGGCCTGGGCATTGTCATAGGCGGTCTTCTCCACCCAGGAGGACACGCGATAGCCGCCACCGAGTTGCTCCGCCTTCCACGGCCGCATCGGCTCGAGGGAGTGGGCGGTGAGGACATGGGGGACGCCGTGGAGCAATCCGCCGATGTGGCCGGCGAGGTTGGCGTACCAGGTGTGGGAGTGCAGCAGATCGGCGTCGTGGGTATCGCGGACCATCTGCAAATCGACCCCCAGGGTGGCAAGTGCAGGATTCGCGCCAGCGAGATCGCTCGGCACGGCGTGCGCATGCGCATCGGGGCGTGGATCACCGAAGCACTGGACCGAGACATCGACCAGGCTTGCCAGGGAATCCACGAGGTGTGCCACATGTACTCCGGCGCCCCCGTAGACATCCGGAGGCCATTCACGGGTGAGGATCGAAACCTTCACCGAACCGTCTCCATGCGCTCACTGTAGGGCCTGACGCGGGGGTGCTCCGACCACTACCCTGGCAGGTATGCAGACGGGTCCGCGCGTGCTCGCGATCGTCCTTGCCGGTGGGGCGGGCAAGCGGCTGCTCCCGTTGACCGCGGATCGCGCGAAGCCGGCCGTCCCTTTCGGCGGCGCCTATCGATTGATCGACTTCGTGCTGTCGAACCTGATCAATGCGGGCCTGCGCCGAGTCTGCGTGCTGACCCAGTACAAGTCGCATTCCCTCGACCGGCACGTGACGACGACGTGGCGGATGCCGACGCTGCTCGGTGACTACGTCACCCCTGTTCCGGCCCAGCAGCGCCTCGGCCCGAGGTGGTTCACGGGTAGCGCGGATGCGATCTTCCAAAGCCTCAACCTGATCAATGACGAGGCACCCGACTATGTCGTGGTGTTCGGCGCTGATCACGTGTATCGGATGGATCCGATGCAGATGATCTCCGATCACATCGACGCCGGTGCGGGAGTGAGCGTCGCCGGGATCCGGCAGCCGAGGTCGTTAGCCCATCAGTTCGGTGTCATCGACACCGCGGAGGACGGCCTGCACATCCGCAAGTTCCTGGAGAAGCCTGCCGACCCGCCGGGGATCCCCGGTGACGAAGACAGTAGTTACGTCTCGATGGGCAATTACGTGTTCGACACCGAGGTGCTCGTCGATGCGCTCAAGGCCGATGCGGCCGATGAGGGCTCGGTGCACGACATGGGCGGCAACATCATCCCCATGCTCGTCGATGCGGGCCAGGCGATCGTCTATGACTTCGACCGCAATGAGGTGCCCGGCAGCACCGACCGCGATCGCGGCTACTGGCGCGACGTGGGCACGCTAGATGCCTATCACGATGCGCACATGGATCTGGTGTCAGTGCATCCGATCTTCAACCTCTACAACAGGTCCTGGCCTATCCTGACGAATCTTCCGCCCTATCCCCCGGCAAAGTTCGTCGAAGGTGGCAACGCCCATGAGTCGATGGTCGGGGCGGGCTCGATCGTGTCCGGCGCGCACGTGCGCAACTCGGTGGTGAGCTTCGACGTGCAGATCGCCGGCGGTGCCTATGTTGATGGATCGGTAGTCATGCCCGGTGTTCGCATCGGCCGCAATGCGGTTGTCCGGCGAGCGATCCTGGACAAGAACGTGATCGTCCCCGAGGGCGCGAAGATCGGAGTGGACATCGACGCCGACCGCGAGCGGTACACGGTGAGCGATGCGGGGATCGTCGTTCTCGGCAAGGGGATCGTGGCGCAGCGGTGAGTGCCGGGATAGGGCGAGTTGCCGTCGTCACCGGTGCGGGTCGAGGCCTCGGTGCGGTGATCGTCGAGCAGTTGAGTGCCGAGGGGTACGACGTGATTGCCACCGATATCGAGGGGGCGCCTCGTTACCTCGATGTCACCGATGCGCAGGCCTGTCGTGCTCTTGCGCTCGAGGTGAAGCCCGATGTCTGGATCAACAATGCCGGGATTCTCGGTCAGGGGAATGCGGCTGACGCCAGCGATGACCTGGTGGCCCGGATCGTGTCGGTCAACCTGCTTGGAGTCATGAATGGGACACGAGCGGCCGTCGCCGTGATGCGCGAACGCGAGGGCGGTCGGGGGAAAGGGCATGTCGTCAACATCGGCTCGCTGGCCTCGTGGGTGCCCGTTCCCGGGGAGGCCATCTATGCCGCCACCAAGGCCGGGGTGCTGTCGTTCACCCTCGGCCTCGATGGGGATCTGCGTGACGCCGGCGTCACCGGCATCAGGTTCTCGGTGGTGTGCCCCGACGGCATGCTGACTCCGATGATCACCGACGTGATCGACGACCCCGCGGTGGCGTTGACGTTCACCGGGCTCCGTCTCGTCGAGCCGACCGAAGTGGCAGAAGCGGTGAGTGGAGTCCTGCGCCGACATCGGCGGGTGGTGAGCGTCCCGCATTGGCGGGGAGCTCAGGTCAGGGCATTCGGGGCGATCCCCGACGTCGTGTTGCGTGCTGCGCCGCTGTTCAGGCGTCTGGGTCGCGCTCAACAGGATCGAGTGCGTCGAGTTCGCTGAGCGCCTCGAGGTCCTCGAGATCGTCGAACTCCGGAAGCATCAGCCCGGATAGATCCGATGAGGAATACAGCAATGCGTGATCGCGGGCTTCCTCGCGTGCGTTCGCTGCCTTCAACCGAGCGGTTCCCACCCAGCCGCACGAGCAACTCGGCACGAGGAAGTGGCTGCGGTACTCGAGGGTGACCTCGTGCGCGGCGCGGTGCTCGACTGCTTCCTCTTCCACCGTTGACAGGGTAATTGCCACCGATGCCCGCGCGGGTCTGAGAAAGGTGAACCCTGGGTGAACGTTGACCGACACCCCCTCAGGCCGAATCGGATCTGGAGACCTAGGCTGATGTGCATGAGCTGTGACGTGCAGAAGATCGATACCGGAAACCGCTGGGTCGTGTCGAGATCAGTCGTGATCGATGCGCCCGCCGAGCGAATCTTCGATGTGATCGCTGACCCGCGCCAGCATGCGGCCTTCGATGGTTCGGGGACGGTGAAGGGTTCGGTAAAGGGTCCTGAGCGACTCGGCCTTGGGGACTCCTTCCAGATGGACATGAAGATCACGGTGCCCTACCGCATGTCCAACACGGTGAAGGAGTTCGAGGAGAACCGCCGCATTGCCTGGGCGCATATTGGTGGCCATCGCTGGCGCTACGAACTCGAGCCACTCGAGGGTGGGAGCACCCGGGTGACGGAGACCTTCGATGGTACGACAGCAAGGACGAAGTTGACCCTGAAGGTGCTTCGTGCCGATGCGATGAACGCGAAGGCGATCGACGCGACCCTATGCCGGCTGAAGGACTACGTCGAGGGGCAGCAGGCATGAGCGACATCGTCACGACCACCTACTCGGTGGAGGGGATGACCTGTGAACACTGCGTGCGGGCGGTGACGACCGAGTTGGTCATCCTGCCGGGCGTGCAGTCAGTCGATGTCGACCTGGAATCTGGAGCCGTCACGGTCACAAGCAACGGCCCCCTGGACGAGAGTGCTGTCCGGGAGGCCGTCGATGAAGCCGGCTACGAGCTGGTTTAGCCGAAGCGACCGGAGACGTAGTCCTCAGTCTGCTGATTCGTTGGGCGGGTGAAGATCTCCTGAGTCGGGCCGGTCTCGATGAGGTGACCGGGCTGGCCGATGCCGGCGAGGTTGAAGAACGCGGTGTTGTCCGACACGCGTGAGGCCTGCTGCATGTTGTGGGTCACGATGATGATCGTGTAGCGATCCTTCAGTTCCCGGATCAGATCCTCGATGGCGAGGGTCGAGATCGGGTCGAGGGCCGAGCACGGCTCGTCCATGAGGAGCACCTGCGGTTCGACGGCGATGGCCCGAGCGATGCACAGCCGCTGCTGCTGGCCACCGGAGAGTCCGGCGCCGGGTTTGTTGAGCCGGTCCTTGACTTCCTCCCAGAGGTTCGCACCGCGCAGGGATTCCTCCACGACGTCGTCCATCGACTGCTTGCGCTTCTTGTCCTTTTCCAACTTCAGCCCGGCGATGACGTTCTCGTAGATCGACATTGTGGGGAAGGGGTTGGGGCGCTGGAAAACCATGCCGATGGTGCGGCGTACGAGCACCGGATCCACATTGGGGCCGTAGATGTCCTCACCGTCGAGCAGGATCTCACCGGTGGTGTACGCGCCGGGGATCACCTCGTGCATGCGGTTGATACTGCGCAGCACGGTGGACTTGCCGCAGCCGGAGGGCCCGATGAAGGACATGACCGAGTTCGCCTTGACGGACAGGTTGACACCCTCGACGGCGAGGAAGTCGCCGTAGTAGATATCGAGGTCCTTGATGTCGATCTGCTTGCTCACGGATGCTCCTTGATGTGGGCCGTCAAGTGGTGTCAGTTGACCTTTGGCGAGAAGTACTTGGCGATGAGTCGGGCACCGGCGTAGAGCACGAGCACGAACAGAATGAGCGCGAGCGCGCCGCCCCAGGCCCGATCGACGGCGGCGTTGGTGCCGCGGCTGATCTGATCCCAG
>CAZVCZ010000042.1:0-12710 GCA_964626275.1 uncultured Bifidobacteriaceae bacterium
CAGGCCGAACAGATTCGACCTGACCAACTCCGCTCGGGCCGGGGAATCGTGGCCCAGGCGCACGGACCGGGTGTGCAGGCCCTCCTCGAGGCGGCCGGTGTCCAGATCGTGCACGGCCGACCCGATCGCCGCCCCGCGACAGCGGACATCCTCGCCGCCATCGAGGCACTCGGATGCGCCGAGGTCGTGGTGCTGCCCAGCGATGGGGACACGATCCCCGTCGCCGAGGTCGCCGCGGACCGTGCGCGTGAAGCTGGGCAGCGAGTGACAGTCATCCCCACCCGCAGCGTCGTCCAGACCCTCGCGGCGATCGCCGTCCATGACGACGGTGCCCGCTTCGACGATGTGGTGGTGGCGATGGCGGACGCGGCTCGGGCGAGTCGGTATGGCGCCATCACCATCGCCTCCCGCGAGGCACTCACCAGCGCCGGTCAATGTCGGGTGGGTGATGTGCTCGGACTGGTGGAGGGCGACATCGTCGAGATCGGGATCGACCCGGTCGAGGTTGCCGAGGCGGTCCTGCGGCGACTGCTGTCCAGCGGGGGAGAGTTGGTGACGCTCGTTCTCGGAACGGAGGCACCGGAAAGTGTGGCGGATCGGCTGAGTGCCATGGTGACCGCGGAGAATCCGGGTGTGGACGTCGAGATCATCGATGGGGGGCAACCCCTGTGGCCCCTCATCATCGGAGTTGAATAGTCGCCATCGGATGAACGCGATGACCAGCTTCGACATCGATGACTCCCTCGGCCCCATCATCGGGGGGAGGACGGCAAAGTCACTGGACGAGACGTTCGGCATTCGCACCGTCGGGGATCTGCTGAGCCACTATCCACGGCGCTATGTCGATCCGGGGGGCATGAGCGATCTCACCGCGCTGACCACGGGCGATCATGTCTCCGTGCTCGCGGAGGTCGTGTCCTCGAAGCTGCATCGGCCCGGGGGTGAGCGTTCGCGCAAGTCACGTGTCGAGGTCGTCATCAGTGACGGAACCGGAACCCTGACCCTGGTGTTCTTCAATCAGCCGGGGCGGAAGAACCAGTGCGCGGTGGGCCGCAAGGGATTATTCGAAGGTGTCGTGTCGAGTTTCCAGGGACGGCGGCAACTGACGCATCCACGTCTGCTGATGCTGCCGTCGGACCCGAAGGATCCGGACTACGCCGAAGCAGTCGAGCTGTTCACCGATCGCTTGATTCCGATCTACCCCGCGTCGAAGGCAATGCCGACCTGGAAGATCTCCCAGGCGGTGGGCTACGTGCTCAAGGAACTGCGAGCACACCCCGACCTCGACGACAGCATCGATCCGCTCCCGGAGGAGCTTCGTGAACGTCGGGGACTCATGGGCCTCACGCAGGCGTGGCAGGCGATCCACCTGCCCACGGACCTGCAGCAGGCGCAACGAGCTGAGGAGCGATTGCGCTTCGACGAGGCCTTCACCCTCCAGACGGTGCTGGCGCAACGGCGGGAACGATTGCGCGCGGTGACCGCGACCCCTCGACATCGTCGGGATCGTGGAGTGCTGGCGGCGTTCGACGCGCAGAACCCCTTCACCCTCACCGCGGCCCAGATGCGAGTCGGTGACGAGATCTTCGCCGATCTCGGGGCGGGACATCCGATGCATCGGCTTCTGCAGGGGGACGTGGGCAGCGGGAAGACCCTGGTGGCGCTGCGGGCGATGCTGGCTGTGGTCGACTCCGGAGCGCAGGCGGCGCTGTTGGCGCCGACGGAGGTGCTCGCCCACCAGCACTTCCACACCCTCCAGCAACTTCTCGGACCCTTGGCCCGCGGGGGAATGCTTGATGGAACGGACAATGCGACGTCGATCAGCCTCGTCACCGGGTCCCAGGGAGCCCGCGCACGCAGGAAGGCCCTGCAGGATCTCTCCTCGGGCACCAGCGGGATCGTCGTCGGCACCCATGCCCTGCTCGAGGACACGGTGGCCTTCGCCGAACTCGGCCTCGTCGTCATCGACGAGCAGCATCGATTCGGGGTCGAGCAGCGCTCCGTGCTCGCCCAACCACTCGCCGATGGAACCCGCCCCCATGTGCTGGTCATGACAGCCACGCCAATTCCCCGCACCGTGGCCATGACGGTCTTCGGCGACCTCGATGTGAGTGTCCTCGATCAGTCGCCGGAGGGCCGTCAGCCCGTCGCGACGCATGTTGTGGCACCCCGGGAGAAGCCACGGTTCCTCACCCGCGCCTGGGAGCGCATCGGTGAAGAAGTCGCTGCAGGGCACAAGGTCTATGTCGTGTGTCCGCGCATCGGTGACTCGCATGCGGGGCCCCCGGATGCTGAGGAAGCAACGGATGCCTCCGATGCGGATGCGCAGGAGTCCGGAGCGCAGGAAGCCTCCCCGATGGCCAGTGTGCTCGATGTGGTGGCCGATCTTCGCGAGACCCTGCTGCCCGGTCTGCGCATCGGCATGCTCCACGGCCGCCTTCCGGCCGAGGTGAAGGAGCAGATGATGCGTGACTTCGCGGCGCCCGCGGATGATCCGAGCGCCGTGGACGTGCTCGTGGCGACGACCGTGGTCGAGGTGGGCGTCGACGTCCCCGAGGCCACCGTGATGGTCATCCTCGACGCGGATCGGTTCGGTATCTCACAGTTGCACCAGTTGCGCGGCCGGGTGGGGCGCGGAAGCGCCCCGAGCCTGTGCCTCCTCGTGACCTCCGCCGAACCGGGCTCGCCGGGCCGCGAACGACTGGAGGCGGTGGCGGCCACGACGGATGGGTTCGCCCTGGCGAGGGTCGATCTTCAGGCCCGCAGGGAGGGTGATGTCCTGGGTGCCATGCAGTCCGGTCGGCGCTCGTCGCTTCGGCTGCTTCAGGTGCTCCGGGATGAGGATCTTGTCATCGCAGCGCGGGACGAGGCCGGCGCCATCGTCTCGGCGGATCCAGACCTTCGAGAGCATCGACGACTTCGCTCGGCGGTGGCACGGCTCCTCGACGACGACCGCACCGACTATCTCGACAAGGGGTGATCGGGATGCGCATCATCGGAGGCAGCGCACGGGGCCGACGCCTCGTCGCACCACGGGGCGGGACCACCCGCCCAACCTCCGACCGTGTTCGTGAGTCCCTCTTCGCCACCCTCAGCTCTCGTCGGGCAGGCGGGGAATCCCCGTGGGAATCCACGAGGGTGCTCGATCTCTTCGCCGGATCCGGAGCACTGGGACTGGAGGCGTTGAGCCGGGGGGCGGAGTCGGTCATTTTCGTGGAGAACAACCGATCGGCGCTTGCGGCCTTGCGCACCAACATCGATGCGGTCGACCTCCCCGGGGCGAGCGTGGTCACCGTGGATGCCTGGCGGTACGCCGAAACCTCAGCGGGTCCCTCCTTCGACCTCGTGCTCTGCGACCCGCCCTATGCGGTCGAAGGGGATCGCATCTCCACCCTCGTGGCGAGCCTCATCCGCGGCGGACGACTGGCGGCGGGATGCGATGTCGTGATCGAACGGGATATCCGTTCGCCCCAGGCACCCTGGCCGCAGGATCCGGATCTGATCGACCTCGATCGACGTGCCTACGGGGAGACGGCCCTTTGGTACGGTCGCTTCGAGCCGAGCGCCACGCGCGCCACGTGATCGACGGAAGGATCGGTTGAGATGCGAACCGCGGTGTGCCCGGGATCCTTCGACCCGGTGACCAACGGGCACCTCGATGTCTTCTCGCGCGCCGCCGCACTCGCCGATCGGGTCGTGGTGGCCGTCCTCGTCAACAAGACGAAGGCCAGCCTGTTCACCGTGGAGGAGCGGATCGAGATGCTCCGCGAGGTCGTCGCTCCCCTCGGCAATGTCGAGGTCGATTCATTCCATGGCCTCCTCGTCGATTACTGCCGCGATCACAACGTCCAGGCGATCGTGAAGGGCCTGCGGGCCGTCAGCGATTTCGACTACGAATTGCAGATGGCCCAGATGAATTACCGACTCGCCGGGGTGGAGACTCTCTTCATCTCCACGAACCCCCTTTACAGTTACCTCTCGTCGAGCCTGGTCAAGGAGGTGGCGGCTTACGGCGGCAGCGTCGAGGGCCTGCTTCCGTCCACGGTCGTGACGAAGTTGCTGGCCAAACTGCAGGAGAGGGCGTAGTCGCAAGATGGATGTCGACGAGAAACTCGAGGAACTCGCGCAGTTGGTCGAGGAGGCCAAATCGGTCCCGCTGTCGACCTCGTGCATGGTGAACCGGGCCCAGGTCCTCGATCTCATCGAGGAGATCCACGATCTGCTTCCCGAGGCACTCACGCATGCCGATCACCTGCTCGCCGACCGATCCGCGGTGGTGGATGAGGGGCGCCGGGAAGCTGATCGCATGATCGCCGAGGCCCGAGAGGAGCAGCAGCGGATGCTGTCCCAGCACGAGGTCTATCTCGTGGCGGTGGCGGAGGCGGAGGCGCTGCGAGCGGAAACGGCCGCCGACTGCGAGCGGATGCGCCGGGAGACCGACGACTACATCGACTCCAAACTGGCGACCTTCGAGATCGCTCTGCACAAGACCCTCACGGTGGTCGAGCGAGGGCGGGACAGGATTCGGGGTACTGACGAGGAGGAGATCCACGGGGGAGACGAGCCCCTCCCGGAGTAGGCCCCACCCCTGCGATTCGCCCGCCCCGACCCCGGTGGCGTATTCTCGACGACGGCCGGTTGCGAGATCGATATCGGCTGGAGTGAGACCACAGATGAAGGGTGCCGTGCCCACGCTCGATCCCCGTTCGCCCCTCGTGCTCGATATTCGCGAGCTGGGTCGACGCGCGGGGTCGATCATGGAGACGGCACGAGTGGTTCCCGCCCCGGTCGATCTCGCTGTCGCGCTGGCCCGGGTTCCTGAGGGCGCGGATCTGGCGCTGCATGTGCAGTGCGAGTCGGCGGGTGAGGGAATCTGGGTGACCGGGTCGGTGGATTTCACGGTCGTCGGGGAATGCGCCCGATGCCTCGAACCGCTGTCCTGGCCGCAGGAGGCAACCTTCGAGGAGTTGTTCGCGTATCCACCCACCGACGCGCGCGGTGCCCGGGTGGACGAGGACGATGATGAGGAGGGGGAGCGGTCGATCGTCGAGGACGACCTGATCGATCTCGAGCCGATCGTGCGCGACGCCATCGTGCTGTCGCTCCCGATGGCGCCGATGTGCCGCGAGCAATGCGCGGGACTGTGCCCGACCTGCGGAGTTCGGCTCGAAGCCGGGCATGATCACCGGCACGAGACGATCGACCCACGCTGGGAGGCGCTCCGGGCGCTGACCGATGACACGGAGAATGAGAAGGGCAACTGACGATGGCCGTCCCCAAGCGCAAGACCTCACGTTCCAACACCCGCCACCGCCGCTCGCAGTGGAAGACCTCGGCGCCGACCCTGGTCAGTTGCGCGCGCTGCCGTGAGCCCAAGCTTCCCCATGGCGCCTGCCCCACCTGCGGCACCTACGCCAAGCGCCGGGTCCTCGACGTCTGAGTCCCGCTCGGACATGGATGAGGCCGCGGTTCCGTCAGCCCTCATGCGGGTGCTCGGCACCCCGCAGGGTGTCACGCTGCGCCGGGACACACCCCTCGCTGGCATTGGCGTCGATCCACTAGCGCGACTTCTGCTCATCGACGCCTGCCTCGATGCGGGCCTCGCCGTCGATCCGGACGAGGTCTGGAGAGCGCAGACCCTCGGCGAGGTCATGATGGCGGCGGACACCGCCCACCTCTCGTGAGCGCTGCATGAGCGAGTCGACCTCCCCCTCGCGAACCGCCCCCGAGGAGCGGTTGCAGCAGGCGCTCGGGGTGACGCTGTCCGATGAGTTGCTCGATCTCGCATTGACCCACCGCTCCTTCGCCTACGAGAACGGCGGGTTGCCCACCAACGAGCGCTTGGAGTTCCTCGGTGACTCCGTGCTCGGGCTCATCGTCACCGATGCGCTCTACCGCGATCGGGTGCACGATCCCGAAGGACAGTTGGCGAAGGTTCGCGCGGCGGTCGTGAATGCTCGGGCCCTGGCTGATGTTGCACGGCGTATCGGGGTGGGGGACTGTGTCCGTCTCGGCCGAGGTGAGGAGGGCACCGGGGGTCGCGACAAGGCCTCGATCCTCGCCGACACGCTCGAAGCCATCCTGGGAGCGGTGTATCTCGAGCACGGTGTCGTCGTTGCCGGTGAGGTGATCCATGGCCTGTTCGACCCGCTGCTTGCGGCAGCGGCCGAGCGAGGGGCCGGTCTGGACTGGAAGACGTCGCTGCAGGAACTCACCGCGAGAGCAGAATTGGGCGTGCCCGAATACCGGCTCTCCGAGACCGGTCCAGACCACGACAAGTTCTTCACCGCGTGGGTGGTGGTGTCGGAGCGGGAGTTCTCCCGGGGTCACGGCCGATCCAAGAAGGAGGCCGAGCAGGAGGCAGCAGAGGCGGCCTACGTCACGTTGAGCGAGGAGTATCCCGACCTCATCGGCGATGAATAGGGATCCGAGTAGGGATCGATGCCGGAATTACCTGAGGTCGAAGTCGTCCGCCGCGGCCTGGCCCCCTGGGTGTCGGGCCGTCGCGTCACCCAGGTCGCGGTCGATCACGACCGATCGATCCGGCGCCATCCCGGGGATGCCCGCGCCTTCGCTCGTGAGATCAAGGGTGAGGTCATCGCCTATCCCAGCCGCCGGGGCAAATACCTGTGGTTCGTCCTCGAGCCCTCGCGCCGCGCCCTCGTCGTGCACCTCGGGATGAGCGGGCAACTCCTTCTCATCAATCCGAACGACGTCCCCGACCGGGTGCGCCTGCACCATGTGCGGGTCAGGATCGACATGGCGGCAGACCATCAACTGTGGTTCGTGGACCAGCGCACCTTCGGGGGTCTGTTCGTGGATGATCTCGTCACCGATGGTGGCGCAGGAGCGCTCCCGGTGTCGGTGCGCCACATCGCGCGCGACCCCCTCGATCCACTCTTCGATGACCGAGGATTCTCGCGGGACCTGCGGCGCCGAGGGACGGGAATCAAGCGTGCGCTACTCGATCAATCCCTGATCTCCGGCATCGGCAACATCTATGCGGATGAAGCACTGTGGCGCTCGCGTCTGCACTACGACCGCCCGTGCACTCGGCTGTCACCGCGGGACGTGGACGCGCTCCTCGGGCATGTGCGCGACGTGATGAATGAAGCGCTCGCCCAGGGTGGCACCTCCTTCGACGACCTCTACGTCAACGTTAACGGCGAGAGCGGCTACTTCGATCGGTCACTTCACGCCTACGGCAGGCAGGGGCAGCCCTGCCATCGGTGCGGTCGCCCCCTGGTGCGTGAGGCGTTCATGAATCGGTCGTCCTACCGCTGCCCCCGGTGCCAGCGCGCCCCGGTGCGAGCCGGTGGCTGAGGGACTGGCACCCTAGGGGGAGAGGCTGGCGACGCGACGAGGCGCGCGATGCGCCACAACGTCGGAGGGCACCATGGCAAAGGCACTGTACGGATATCTGGCGGCTCCATCCGCCGCATCCCACACCCAGGCCCGATTGATCTCGGAGATCACCCGACTGCGCCGCGAACTCGCGGCCCTGCGGGCCGAGAACGAAGCCCTTCGGGCCGGCTTCATCGCCCCCGATGACCTCGCGGTGCTCGACGATCTCGATGCCCTGGAGTTGCTGGATCCCAGCTTGCC
The DNA here is from genome assembly GCA_964626275.1 of uncultured Bifidobacteriaceae bacterium. Lineage (GTDB taxonomy): Bacteria > Actinomycetota > Actinomycetes > S36-B12 > S36-B12 > M55B157. Next base: position 7,606 of record CAZVCZ010000042.1, read on the forward strand.
GACCGACCCCGAGAGCGAGTGGGAGACCGCTCGCGACGGGGAGCGTGACGGCGTCGATCCCGCCTACGCCTGATCGTCCCCGCACCCGGGTAGGGTGAGCGCCACGAACCCGTCTGTCGACGACGCTGAGCGAGGCCTGAGTGCACCTGAAGAGCTTGACCCTGAAGGGCTTTAAGTCCTTCGCGGCAGCGACCACCCTTGCCTTCGAGCCGGGCATCACCTGCGTGGTGGGCCCGAACGGTTCGGGCAAGTCCAATGTGGTCGATGCCCTCGCCTGGGTCATGGGTGAGCAGGGCGCGAAGTCCCTGCGCGGTGGCGCCATGAGCGACGTCATCTTCGCCGGCACTTCCGGTCGAGCCCCGCTGGGACGCGCCGAGGTGGCGTTGACCATCGACAACACCGATGGTGCGCTGCCTATCGATTACACCGAGGTCACGATCTCGCGCACGCTCTTCCGCAGTGGCGGGTCTGAGTACGCCATCAATGGCGATCCGTGCCGGCTCCTCGATGTCCAAGAACTCCTCAGCGATTCAGGTATCGGCCGGGAGATGCACGTCATCGTGGGCCAGGGGCAACTCGACGCGATCCTCCATGCCACACCGGAGGATCGTCGTGGCTTCGTCGAAGAGGCCGCTGGTGTCCTGAAGCATCGCAAGCGCAAGGAGAAGGCGCTGCGCAAGCTCGATGCGATGGAGTCCAACCTCGCCCGCGTCAGCGACCTCATCTCCGAGTTGCGCCGCCAACTCAAGCCGCTCGGAAAGCAGGCCGAGGTGGCGCGGCGGGCAGCGGTGATCCAGGCCGAGGCCCGGGATGCCCGGTTGCGTCTGCTGGCCGATGACCTGGGTTCCCTCCGCGACACCCTCGCCGCCGAGGTAGCCGATGAGGCGGCGTTGCGGCAGCGTCGGATGGAGGTCGAAGCACTCATCGCCGGCCTCGCGGCCCAGGAATCCGAACTCGAGGGCGCTCTGCATCGTGATGCGCCGCTCCTCGCCACCGCGCAGCAGGCCTGGTTCGCACTGTCGGCGCTCCGGGAGCGGTTGCTCGGCACCGGCTCCCTCGCCGCCGAACGGCTGCGCTTGATCGATGGTGAAGAGGAGGTCCGGCACTCGGCCGGCCGCGACCCCGAGGCCCTCGAGGCGGAAGCCCGCGAGGTGCGCGCCGAGGAATTCGAGTGGGGACGACGGGTCGAGCAGGATCGGGGAATCCTTGCTGCCTCGGTCCAGGAGCGGCAGGCGGCCGAGGATGCGCTGGCGGCCGAGGAACGTCGTATCGCCGATGAAGCCCGCGTCGCAGCCGATCGACGCGAGAGCCTGGCCCGACTCGGCGGTCAGGTGGCAGCGGCTCGGTCCAGGTTCGAGGGCCGGGTGGAGCAGGTGCAGCGGCTCGGTGAGCAGCGGGCGGATGCGCTGGCGCGCGCCGAGGCCGCCCAACGTGAGTTCACCGCGTTGGAGTCCCAGGTCGCCGGTCTCGACGCGGGGGAGGTCGGCCTCGACGCCGAATACGAAAGCATCCAGCAGCGAGTCATCGCAGCGGACGCTTCCGTGGAGTCGCTGCGGGAGACGGAGCGAGAGGCCGATCGCGAACGTGCAGCCCTGACCGCCCGCTGCGAGGCATTGCGCATCGGACTCGCGCACGGCGAGGGAGTCGACGCGCTCGTCGCGTCGGGGGATGACCTCGGGGTCGTGGGGACCGTGAGCGATTCGGTTCGAGTCGACAGCGGTGCCGAGCGTGCCGTCGCCGCCATCCTCGGCACCCTCGCGGAGGCGATCGTGGTCCGGGACGAAGCAGCCGCGCACGCCGCGCTGCTGTGGCTGCATGACCACGACGCCGGTCGTGCCAGCATCGTGGTCCTCACCCAGGATGCTGTCGAGCCGTCGACGGGAAGTGCACCCTGGGGCTCGAAGTGGCTGGCTGATCTAGTGAGCGGTGCACCGGAGGTCCTGGCTGCGCTGCGACCAGTTCTGGCCGGCACCGTGGTGGTGGATGACCTAGGTGCAGCGCGTCGGGTCCGGGGCGAGCGTCCCGATCTGACCGTCGTCACCCGCGATGGCGACGTCATGGGTCCCCGCAGGGCGGAGGGGGGCAGCCGCGGAGCTCCGACGCTGCTCGAGGTGCAGGCGGCCGTCGATGAAGCGGAGCGGGCCCTGGCCGACGTCACCCATCGACTCGAGCGGACGCGGTTCTCGTTGACCGCGGCGGTGGAAGAACAGCGTGAGGTCGTCGCCCTGGCCGAGGAGGCCCTATCCCGGCTGCATGACTCCGATGCCCGCCTCGCGGCCGTTGCCGAGCAACTGGGGCAGTGGGGCGCTGAGGCCCGCTCGGCCACAGCGGAAGCGGATCGGCTCGCGGCATCAGCCTCGGAGGCGGAGGCCGCGCGCGTCGCGGACGAGGCAACGCTCATGGAGTTGCAGCGCAGGCTCGATGAGGCGCAGCAGGAACCGGCGGAGGCCTCGGTCGATCTTCGCGACGAACTCGCGGAGGCGGCCGAGCAAGCCCGTCGCGCTGAGGTCGAGGCGCGCCTGTCCGTGCGAACGGGCGAGGAACGGGTGCGATCACTCAACGCACACGCTGGTTCCTTGGAGAAGTCGGCGCACAACGAGCGCGCAGCGCGTCGCCGGGCCGAGGAACTCGCCGAGCGTCGCCGCCGAGAGGCCACGACGGCGCGCGCTGTCGTGCTCGGGGTGGAACGCACACTGGCGGCGCTGGAGGTCTCACTCGCTCAGGCGCTAAGCGAGCGCGACGCGCTGCAGTCGGCGCAATCCGAGCGCGATTCCACGTTGCAGCGCGTACGCGAGTCGCTGCGGGAGAACTCCTCGGAGATGGAGCGCCTCACCGATTCGGTCCATCGCGATGAGGTCGCTCGAGCCGAGCAGCGTCTGCGGATCGAACAGATCGAGGGTCGGGTGATCGAGGAGTTCGGCATGGACCCCGACACGCTCGTCGTCGAGTACGGACCGGATCAGCTCGTTCCACCCGCACCGCTCGCGCCCGGTGACGACGAACCCGAGGAGCCTGCTCAGCCCTATCCGTTCGTCCGCCTCGAGCAGGAGCGTCGCCTCGCGTCGGCAGAGCGTGGCCTCGCGCTCCTCGGTCGGGTCAACCCCCTTGCATTGGAAGAGTTCGCAGCACTCGAAGAGCGGCTGCGCTTCCTCACCGAGCAACTCGATGACCTCAAGCGATCCCGTACCGACCTCATGGCGATCGTCGCGGATGTCGATGAACGGATTCAAACCGTGTTCGCCGAGGCCTATGCCGACACGGAACGCCATTTCGAGGATGTGTTCTCGCGGTTGTTCCCGGGAGGAGAGGGTCGTCTGGTCCTCACCGACCCCGATGACCTGCTGACCACCGGAATCGAGGTGGAGGCGCGACCACCCGGCAAGAAGGTCAAGCGCCTGTCCCTGCTCTCGGGTGGCGAGCGCTCCCTGACCGCGGTCGCGTTCCTCATCGCGCTGTTCAAGGCGCGGCCCAGTCCGTTCTATGTCCTCGATGAGGTCGAGGCGGCCCTCGATGACGTCAACCTCGGGCGGTTGATCGCGGCGATCGAGGAACTGCGGGACACCTCGCAGTTGATCGTCATCACGCACCAGAAGCGCACGATGGAGATCGCGGATGCGCTGTACGGCGTCTCCATGCGCGGCGATGGTGTGACCCAGGTGGTCGGTCAGCGGTTGCGCGATGTGGAGGCAGCCAGCGCCTAGTCCGACCCGCGGGTGATTGGATGGCCTCCGTGGATTCCATCGTCATCTACCTCGTGATCGGCCTGGCTCTCCTTGTCGTCCTGGGAGTCGGCACCGCGATCGTGCTCGCGCGTCGTGGTGAGCCGCGACCGCAGAAGCCCCGGCCGGGGATCGACTACGCCCCCGGGGTCGGGGATGACGACACGACGCCCCGGGATACCCCGCGGCGTCTGATCGAAGAAGCCGCCGGCGGGATCGACACCCTCACCCTCCCCGAGCCCGAGGAAACCCTCGCGCCGCCGGAGGAGATCGCCGAATGGGAGGTGGAGATCCCCGAGCCGGCCGAGGGCCGGCTGCTCCGGCTGCGCAAGCGGTTGGCGCGATCGAATAACGCCCTGGGCCGCGGGCTGCTCGCCCTGCTCTCGCGGGACACCCTCGATGCTGAGACCTGGGAGGAGATCGAGGAGGTCCTCCTCACCGCCGATCTCGGGGTGACAGCCACGACCGACCTGGTGGATGCCCTCAAGACCCGGGTTCGGGCCGAGGGAGCGACCGATCAGACGGCGATCGCAGCAGCGCTGCGCGAGGAATTGCTACGCCTGGTGGATCCTGAACTCGATCGCAGCCTGGCAACGGAGCGCGTGGATTCGCGGCCCGCCGTCGTGCTCGTCGTCGGAGTGAACGGCACGGGCAAGACCACCACCACCGGCAAGTTGGCCAGACTGCTCATCGCCTCCGATCGAACAGTCCTGCTGGGTGCGGCGGACACCTTTCGCGCGGCTGCGGCCGAGCAGCTGCAGACGTGGGGGGATCGGGTCGGCGCCCCGGTCGTGCGGGGTCCCGAGGGCGGCGATCCCGCGGCGGTGGCCTTCGATGCCGTGCGCATTGGGTCGGAGGCCGAGGTCGACACCGTGGTCATCGACACCGCGGGTCGACTGCACACCAAGGTCGGGCTCATGGACGAGTTGGGCAAGGTCAAGCGGGTCGTGGAGAAGCAGGGTCCGGTCCACGAGGTGCTCCTGGTGCTCGATGCCACGACGGGACAGAACGGGATGAACCAGGCCCGCGTGTTCTCCGAGGTGGTCGACATCACCGGGATCGTGCTCACCAAACTGGACGGAACGGCCAAGGGCGGCATCGTGGTCGCCGTGCAGCGGGAGCTGGGCGTGCCGGTGAAGCTGGTCGGCCTGGGGGAGGGCCCCGATGACCTGGCCCCCTTCGATCCGGCCGCCTTCGTCGACGCCCTCCTCCAGCCCTGAACCCAACTCCGCAACTATTCGCACTTTTTCGCCCCTAAGGAGTTGCGGAGTATGGCGGCTTCCCAGGATTGAATGATCCGCATGTGCGGATTATCATCCGTATTTGTGCCGCAATATCGGATCTCGCAAGCAGCCGCCCTTCTTCAGGTGAGTGACGACACCGTTC
>CAZVCZ010000043.1:0-12240 GCA_964626275.1 uncultured Bifidobacteriaceae bacterium
ACGCGGGACCCCCGGCTCCGGTCGGGTGAGCACCGACTGCAGCAGTCCCATGGAGTTCGAACCCTGGCCGTAGAGCACCGGCTCCACGTGAGTGGACTCGTCGGGATAAAAACTCGACGTGATCGCCACACCCCGGGTGTAGTCGGCGTCGGCAGACTTCGCAACGGCACCAAGGATCGACTCGGAGTTCGTTCGCGACAGCCGACCGAGCATCCGCGACAACCGGGGAAGGCGGCCCTCATCACGCATCTGATGCAGCAGCCGCTGGGTGTTGTAGGTGCCTGCCGCGAAGATCACGTGCTCCGCGGAGAACGTGCGTGTGCGCTTCGACCACGCGCCGGTGTGCTTCGTCGTGACGGTGTATCCGCCTTCGGCCCGCGGCTCCACCGACACCACGGTGGTGAGGGCGTGGACGACAGCGCCGGCATCCTCAGCGAGGCCGAGGTAGTTCTTCGGCAGGGTGTTCTTCGCGTTGTGGCGGCATCCGGTCATGCACTCGCCGCACTCGATGCACCCCGTGCGCCGCGGACCCACTCCGCCGAAGTACGGGTCCTCCGCCTCCACCCCGGGCCCATCGCCGAAGTACACGCCGACGGGAGTCATCCGGAAGGTGTGCCCGACCCCCATGTCATCAGCGATGGCCTTCATCACCGCATCGCTCGGTGTCATGGTCGGGTTGTCCTCGACTCCCAGCATCCGCGATGCCTGGTCGTAGTACGGCGCGAGTTCGTCGGCCCAGTCGGTGATGCCTGACCACTGCGGATCCTCGAAGAATTGCTTCGGCGGCACGTAGAGGGTGTTGGCGTACACCAGCGATCCGCCACCGACACCTGCTCCCGCGAGCACCACGACGTCCTTGAGGACGTGGATGCGCTGCAATCCCGTGCAGCCGAGCATCGGCGCCCACAGGAAGGAGCGCAATCTCCAGGAGGTCTTGGGGTAGTTGGTCTCGTCGAAGCGCCGGCCGGCCTCCATCACCCCGACCCGATAGCCCTTCTCCACCAGGCGTAGGGCGGAGACTGAACCGCCGAATCCGGATCCGATGACGATGACATCGTAGTCGTAGGTCGACACGACTCCCACCCCTTCCTCTTCTCCGCCCGCTCGGGCATCCCTCACCGACCAAGCTCTCGGCGCACCCTAGTGCCGCGCGCGCCTCCAGGGTCGCATGAGTCGGACGCTCGCGCTCAAGATTCCCGCCCATCGAGCATCATCGAGTCCGAAGGGCGCCCCGAAGCCCATGAGGTGCTGCGACGCGATGACCTGGGACTCCGTCGTGGCGAGCAGACCTTCGACCCCGTGGCGGTATCCCAGCCCGGAATCGCCCCGACCGCCGATGGGTGCGGAGACCGAGCCCCAGGTGGAGGCGTAGCCCTCGTTGATGTTCACCGACCCTGCCGTGAGCCGCGCCGCAAGCCGGCGCGCAGCCGGAACATCCCGGCTCAGGATGGATGCGTTGAGGCCGTAGTCGGTGTCATTGGCACGCCACACTGCCTCATCGTCATCGCGCACCCGATAGAGCGCTGCGACCGGCCCGAACGTCTCCTCCCGGCACACCGCCATGTCCTCGGTCACGCCCTCGAGCAACGTCGGTTCAAAGGCGAGCGGACCGACATCCGGGCGATGCCGCCCCCCGACGAGCACATGCGCTCCCGCCCGGACAGCATCCTCGACATGCCCGCGGACCCGGGCCAGATGCGTCGCGTTGATGAGCGGACCGATATCGGCACCCCAGCCGATCGTGGTACCGATCCGCAATGCGGCAGTTCGTTCGGCAAGCGCTGCGGCAAAGCCGTCATAGATCTTCGCGTCGACGTAGACCCGCTCCATCGAGATGCACAACTGACCCGTGTTGGCGAACATTGCGCGCACCGCGATCTCCGCAGCCTTCTCGACATCGACATCGGAACGCACGATCATCGCGTTCTTCCCGCCGAGTTCCAGTGTCGCTCCGATCAGGCGCCGCGCGCACTGTTCGGCGACGATCCGTCCCGTTGCTGTCGAACCCGTGAAGATCACATGGTCGGACACGTCGATGACGGCCGGGCCGATGACGGGTCCATCCCCGGTGACGACGGTGAACAAGCCCTCAGGCAGGCCTGAGTCGAGGAGAGCGCGGGAAACCCACGCGGCGGTAAAAGATGTCTGCAGATCGGGCTTCACGAGCACCGCATTGCCCGCGATGAGCGCTGGGATCGCATCACTCGCAGCGAGGGTGAGCGGGTAGTTCCATGGCGCGATAACACCGACGATGCCGACCGGGTGACGCAACTGGCGCACCCGGGTCAACAGCGGCAGGGCGCCGCGAGGCCGACGAGGTCTCAGCGCCTTGTCAGCCACGCGGGCGTAATGCTGGATGTTCAGCGCGACGTCGAGGACCTCCTCCATCGCATCACGCCGGGCCTTCCCTGTTTCGACCTGGATGAGGTCGAGCAGGGTGTCACGCTCGTCGAGGATGCGGTCATGAAAGGCGAGCAGCACACCGATGCGGTCGGCGACTGCGCGTAGCTCCCACTCACGTTGAGCTGACCTGGCCTTCGTTGCTGCTGTGATGACATCCCGAGGACTCGAGAGAGGCAACTGCGTCCATGCGGTCGCGGTGAACGGACTCACGACCTCGTGCTGCTCGGCCGTGGCGCCCACCCGCAGGTGATCCTGGAGGTCCGAGATATCCACGGAGGTCATCAATCCGAGACCCATCCTGGCTCCGGATTGAATCTCAGTCATGGAGCGGAACCTATCCCGCCCATGCCATGTCGGCATCGAATCCAGCGACCTCATCGGCGGTGCGCTGATCGGACCACCCCAGGACACCGGCAATCAAGGGTGCAGCCGCACGCGCGGCTTCCTCACCATGATCGGGAACATCGAGGGAGACCCGCAGTCGTCGGGTGAGGACGTCGTCCAGGCTCAGCGCGCCTTGATGACTCGCGGCGAGGACTGCCTCGGCACGCAGGTAATTGGCCTCCTCGATCAGCGGTTTCGCGAGATCAGGATCGGTCGCGATGAGCTCGAGCACATCGGTGATGCGGTCACCGTGGCGTCGCAACAACGCCTCGACGACGTGGGTGTCGAGACCGGAATCGCGGGCAATCGAACCTCGCTCAGCCCACATCGTGGCGAAGTCATCAGCTCCGACCAGGGGGATGTCCGCTGTGGGCGACTCAGGGATCGATGTGTCCTCATCCGCGATCTCCGCCACCGCAGCATCGACGACGTCCGCCGCCATCACCCGATAGGTGGTGTACTTCCCGCCCGCGATCACCACCAGACCGGGCGCCGGGCGAATGACGGCATGCTCCCGGGACAGGGTCGTGGTCTCATCATCGGCATCCTCGACATCGGCGGCGAGCAGAGGACGTAGTCCGGCATAGGTGGCCACGACGTCATCGCGGGTGAGCGGCCGCGCGAGCCACCGATTGGCCTGCTCCAGCAGATAGTCGATATCCGCCTCCGTGGCCTGGGGGTCGGCCATATCGCCGTCGTCGGTGGACCAGGGTGTGTCCGTCGTCCCGACCAGCCAGAACCGACCCCAGGGCAGGAGGAACAGGACGCTCACCGGGGTGCGCGCGATGATCGCGGTGGTCGAGCGGATCGAGTCGCGCGGGATCACCAGGTGCACGCCCTTGCTCTGCTGGACGCGCCCGGCGGCGGTCTCATCCGCGAGATGGATGAGGTCGTCGGTCCAGACTCCAGCGGCGCCCACGACCACTTTCGCGTGAATGTCGTAGTCGGTGTCGTCGAGTGCGTCGTGCACCCGCACACCCACCACCTCATCGCCGTCACGCAACAGGGCTTTGACACGTGTCCGGGTGACGATATGCGCTCCCCGGGCTGCTGCGGTGCGGGCGACGGCGACGGTGTGACGGGCATCGTCGATCTGAGCGTCATGAAATCGGACCGCGCCGGCGATGCCATCAGTGTCGAGATCCGGCGCGAGGGACTTCGACTGCTGCCGACTCAGGCTCTTCGGGCGCGGCATGCTGCCGCCGTATGCACCGATACGGCTGAGCATGTCGTAGAGATGGATTCCCGACGCGACATAGGGCCGCTGCCAGGTCTTCTCCACTGGGAACAGGAACGGCACGGGGCGCACGAGGTGAGGAGCGAGTCGGTCGAGCAGGAGCCCGCGCTCGGTGAGCGCCTCGTGGACGAGGGAGAACTCCCGCTGCTCGAGGTAGCGCAGGCCGCCGTGGGCAAGGCGCGAGGAGCGCGAGGAGGTGCCGGCCGCGAGATCGTTCATCTCGACCAGGCCGACGCTCAAGCCCCGCGAAGCGGCGTCCAGCGCGGCACCGCAGCCCACCACTCCCCCACCGATGACGAGGATGTCGAGGGGGTTCGCGGCAGAGGTTGCCTTCAGCGCTTCGACAGCATCGGTGCGCTGGGTAGGTCCGAGTCGGTCGTCGCCGAGGGCAGGAACTCCCCCCGCATGGACCTCCGTGGTCTCCCGCTCTCCCACAACACCAACCTACCCCGAAACACCGACCGCGCTTGTAACACGCTCCCCGTCATCCGTGCCCCCGTCGCCTCGGATCGCCTCACTCGGGGGAGGTGATGACCTCGATGCGCTGGAACTCCTTCAGATCGCTGTAGCCGGTCGTCGCCATCGCCTTGCGAAGGGCGCCGACGATGTTCGCCGAGCCATCCGCGGTGTGCGAGGGCCCGTGCAGGATCTCGGCCAGGGTGCCAACCGTGCCGAGCACCTTGCGCTCACCACGCGGCAGGCTGGGATGCCATGCCTCCGCTCCCCAGTGCACACCCTGACCCGGTGAGTCGGTGGCACGAGCGAATACCGATCCGATCATCGCCGCATCGGCACCGCAGGCGAGCGCCTTCACCAGATCACCACTCGATCCAACCGAACCATCGGCGATGACATGGACGTAGCGGCCCTGCGACTCGTCGAGATAGTCCCGGCGCGCCTCGGCCACCTCGGCGACCGCGGTCGCCATCGGCACCCGGATGCCCAGGACATCGGAGGTCGTGTGCGCCGCACCGCCGCCGAATCCGACGAGCACACCAGCCGCTCCGGTGCGCATCAAGTGCAGCGCCGCCTGATAGGTCGAGCAGCCACCGACGATGACGGGAACATCGAGGTCGTAGATGAAGGTCTTGAGATTGAGCGGGTCACCATCGCCGGAGACGTGCTCGGCCGACACCGTCGTTCCGCGGATGACGAGCAACTCGGTGCCTGCTGCGACCGCTGCCGGAGCCAGGGCACCCGCATGTTGCGGGGACACCGCAACAGCGACCGTGCCGCCACCCTCGCGCAGTTCACCCACCCGCTGGGCGATCAATTCCGGATCGACCGGTGCCGCGCCGTACAACCGCTGCAACTCAGCGATGGCCTGATCCTCCGGCAGGTGACGAATCTGTTCGAGGATCGGCTCTGGATCGGCGTAACGCGTCCATAGGCCCTCGACATTGAGAACGGCGAGGACTCCGAGCCGGGACAACTCCGCGGCACTCGCCGGTGACACCACCGAGTCCATCGGCGCAGCGAGGATGGGGGTATCGAACCGGTAGGCGTCGATGCGCCACTCGGTCGATACCTCATCGGGGTTGCGGGTGCGTCGGCTCGGCGCGACCGCGATGTCGTCGAAGGAGTAGGCCGTGCGGGCGCGCTTGCCCCGACCGATCTCGATGCTGCTCATTCCCGAACTCCTAGCCCCGGCCGTGGTAGTTGGGAGCCTCGACGGTCATGGTGACGTCATGCGGGTGGCTCTCCTTCAATCCCGCGGCGGTGATCCGCACGAAACGCCCCTTCGCATGCAACTCGGGGATCGTGGACGCCCCGGAGTAGCCCATCGATGCCCGAAGCCCGCCGATCAACTGGTGCGCAACAATCGACAGCGGCCCGCGATAGGGCACCATTCCCTCGATCCCCTCGGGCACCAACTTGTCGTCGCTGAGCACGTCGTCTTGGAAGTAGCGGTCCTTGGAGTAGGAGCGCGCCTGCCCGCGAGACTGCATCGCACCCAGGGAGCCCATACCGCGATAGGCCTTGAACTGCTTGCCGTTGACGAACACGACATCCCCCGGGGCTTCCTCGCACCCGGCAAGCAGGCCGCCGACCATCACACTGTCCGCGCCCGCGACGAGTGCCTTGGCGATATCGCCGGAGAACTGCAATCCACCATCACCGATCACCGGCACCCCCGCCGGCCGCGCTGCCGACGCCGCGGCGTGGATCGCCGACACCTGCGGCACACCGACTCCGGCCACGACTCTCGTCGTGCAGATCGAACCAGGGCCGACTCCCACTTTGACTCCATCGGCTCCCGCATCGATGAGTGCCTGGGCTCCCTCGCGCGTCGCGACATTTCCCCCGACGATGTCGACCTCGGTGTTCTTCTTCAGCAGCGACACCGTCTCAGCAACTGCACGGGAATGACCGTGCGCCGTGTCGACGATGAGCAGATCCACCCCTGCCTCGACGAGTGCCATCGCCCGCTTCTCCGCATCGACGCCGACTCCGACAGCAGCGCCCACGACGAGGCGTCCCGCCGCGTCCTTCGTGGCGTGCGGATACTTGTCGGACTTCACGAAATCCTTGACCGTGAACAACCCGCCGAGTCGACCATCGGCGTGCACCAGTGGGAGCTTCTCGATCTTGTTTGCCGCGAGCAACCCAAGCGCCTGCTCGGGATCAACACCGACCGGTGCTGTGATCAACGGCATCGGCGTCATGACCTCCCGCACCGGACGTGAGTCATCGTCTTCGAATCGCATGTCGCGGTTGGTCACAATGCCCAACAGCATTCCGTTCGCATCGACAACGGGCACGCCACTGATCCGGTAGCGCCCGCACAGAGCATCCACCGATCCCAAGGAGTCATCCGGCCCACAGGTCACCGGCCGGCTCACCATGCCGGCCTCCGACCGCTTCACCATGTCGACCTGTTCCGCCTGGTCCTCGATCGACAGGTTGCGGTGCAGGATGCCCACACCCCCCTGGCGCGCCATCGCGATCGCCATGCGCGACTCGGTCACCGTGTCCATGGCACTGGAGAGCAACGGCATCCGGATGCTGAGGTTGCGGGACAGACGGGTGGTGGTGTCGACCTCACTGGGCACCACATCGGACTCCGCCGGGAGCAGGAGCACATCGTCGAAGGTGAGCCCCAGGTAGGCGAATTCCGCGGGGATCGAGCCGTGCGGGTCGGGCGATGTCGGCATGCGTGAAGGCTACCCGGCTGCCGTGGATCGTAACCGCCCGACGTCATCCCGGGCCCGCCATGGACCGGTGAGATTCCCGGGAAGATGCGCCTCGATCGTCCAGGTTGCGTGAGCACCCGCCTCGAGCAGCTGACGATCCACCGACGGGTCCGCATCGAGGCCGATGAGGGCGAGGGGCCAGACCAGGCTCTGCCACCCCCGTCGGAGAGCGATGGGCCAGACGGCGTGGACCGCAGCGTTCGCCGCCTGATGGTCCCCCTGAGCCACGGCAACAGCGGCCCGAATCGCCTCGGACTTCGCTCGATGACGCGAACTCATCGCGGCTGACTCTCGGCACGCGCGCTCCGCATGGGATCGGGCCAACTCGGTTTCACCGACCAGTAGCGCCAGTTCTGCACTCACCCAAGCGAAGCGAGTCCGCAGGCGCCACAGGCCGAAGAATCCGTCAGCACTGTCCACCGTGTCATCCAGGGCGTTGCCTGCCGAGGTGATGAGGTCTTCGACGAGGTGCAATTGGCGCGTCGCCTCATCCGCCGCACCTGCGGCAATTCCGTCCGCCGCAACTCCGAGCCGAGCATCAATGACGGCGGCAAGGGACATCGGTTCGGACAGCGCTTGTTCATCGCTCATCTGCACGACCAGGTCGAGGGCCTGCGCATCCTGCGCGACTGCCTCCTCCACGGCGCCGATCTGACGAAGATGACTGCCGCGGAGGGAGTGGATGAGGGAGGACAGGACCGGTTGCGTGGCGACCGTGTTCTCCGCGCGGTCGAGGGCAACCCAGGCCGGCAGGTAACGACCGAAAGCGCCGAGACTCACGGCGACGTCCCACGACGGCGGCGACGAGAGGTGATGCGGCGGGTCAGGCACCGACGGCGTGGGCGATGGCCTGAACTGCGCCGGTGAGGTCATGCACACGCCGAGCCGGCGTCGACCCCGGCTGCCATCCCGGACCGGCGAGCAGGACGATCGGGTCGGGGCGCAGGTCCGGCAGATCGTCGACGATCGACAGCTCCCCAGTCTCCGGGGTCTGCGACCAGAGCAGGATCGCGGCCGGCCCGGTGCGACGAACCGCGGCCGAGAGCGCATCCGACGGAGTGCGGGCGCCAAGCATGCGGGCGGCCACCCGACGCTCGGCCAGGCCGGCGGCGACTGCCCACAACGGCAGGGTGTGCATCTCATCTCCGGAGGACGCGAGCAGCACAGGGCGGGCGTTGACCGGTGTGAACCCCTGGTGGACCCGTCGACTCAAGATCGCCTGGGTGGCCTCAGACAGCACATGCTCGACCTCGATCCCCGAACCGGTGGCCTCCCATCGCTGACCGACGCCGATGAGCACGGGAACGAGGAGGTGGTCCCAGGTCCACACGACCCCTCGACGTTCGAGGGTCTCGGTGATGATCTGCTCGCAGGCCTGAGAATCCAGGCTGACCGCTGCGCGTGCCAGCCCACGGGCCGCAGGCGCGCCACCGGGCATCGCCAGAACACGCCCCCCACCCTGGCGCGAGCCAGCGGGATCCGAAGGCAGCTCCGTGGGTGCCGGCTGCGGCGAGGTCCCCTCCCCCACCGATTGAACGTCCAGGGCGAGTGCCGCCCTGGCGGCATCACCGGGTGAGACTCCTGACAGCACCAGCCGACGCATGTGCTCCAGGCGGGCGATGTCCGCTGTGCCATAGCGGCGATGGGCACCCGCGGAATGGGCACTCGGCCCCAACCCATAGCGACGATCCCACGTGCGAAGGGTCGCCGGGGCGACACCGAGCCGGCGGGCGACGGCTGCCACCGTCAAGCCCACCTCTCCCGCCTCGGCCGCGGACCCTGCGTCGGGCACCCTGGCCGACCCGGGCATCCCCGATGCCGAAGTCATGTCTCCATTGTCCGCCGCATCAGGTATCCCGCCAGCCGAGAGCACCTCCCCTCGGGACCGAGGGCGTCGCCGGCGGTGAACAACCCTGGAATTTGCTCACCAAATGGTCGCTTTCCTCGTGATCTGCCCACGAGATGGCCGCCATATCGTGAGCGGATTCCCCTGGGACAGGAGGAAGGACATAGTTGGTCAAGAATTGTTCAACTAAACCCCTTGACCAACTTCTGGCGCGGTTCTAAACTGTTCAACACAGGAAGGCACCGCATACAGGAGGTCACCATGGCTGATGTCTCTCGACTCCCCGGCCCCAACGCCGACGTGTGGGACTGGCAACTGCTGGGGGCATGCCGGGGCGAGGACCCCGCGGTGTTCTTCCATCCTGAGGGCGAGCGTGGCCCCGCTCGAGCGGCCCGTGAGGCCGCAGCCAAGGCCGTGTGCCACGGCTGCCCGGTCAAGAACGAGTGCGCCGAGCATGCCCTGCGCGTGCGCGAGCCCTACGGCGTGTGGGGTGGCATGAGCGAGGATGATCGAGAGGCGATCTACCGCTCGCGCCGTCCCCGCCTCCCCGTGGCCGGGTAACCACACCCGCCTCCCAAACGAAGGGCCCGCCATCCGTATGGATGGCGGGCCCTTGTCATTGGTTCGAGGGAATGCTGCCCCTAGTGGCTGTGGCCGTGGTGGGAGTGGCCGTGACCGTGCGCGTCATCGGCCTCGTCCTCGGGCTTGTCCACCACGAGAACCTCGGTAGTGAGCAGCATGCCCGCGATCGAAGCAGCGTTGGCCAGTGCCGAGCGCGTCACCTTGACCGGGTCGATGACGCCGGCGGCCACCAGGTCGACGTACTCACCGGTGGCGGCGTTGAAGCCCTGACCAGCAGGGAGCTCGGCGACCTTGCTCACCACGACGTAGCCCTGCTCGCCGGCATTGTCGGCGATCCAGCGCATGGGCTGGACAGCGGCGCGTCGAATGATCTGCGCGCCGGTGTCCTGATCGCCGGTCAGTGACAGACCATCGATGGCCGCGGCCGCGTGGACGAGAGCGGCGCCACCACCGGCGACGATTCCCTCCTCGATCGCGGCTCGCGTAGCGGAAACTGCATCCTCGACGCGGTGCTTCTTCTCCTTCAGCTCAACCTCGGTGTGTGCACCGACCTTGATGACGACGACGCCACCCGAGAGCTTCGCGAGGCGCTCCTGCAGCTTCTCCCGATCCCAGTCGGAGTCAGTGCGCTCGATCTCGGACTTGATCTGCGCGATTCGATCCGCGACAGCGTCAGCGTCGCCACCGCCATCGATGAGGGTGGTGTTGTCCTTGGTCACCACAACGCGGCGAGCGTGGCCGAGGACCTCCAGGCCGACCTGGTCGAGCTTGAGGCCGACCTCGGGGGCCACAACCTGGGCGCCGGTGAGAATCGCGATGTCCTGCTGGATGGCCTTGCGACGGTCACCGAAAGCCGGGGCCTTGACCGCGCAGGAGGTGAAGATGCCGCGGATGCGATTGACGACCAGCGTCGACAGGGCCTCTCCCTCGACATCCTCGGCGATGATCATGAGCGGCTTGCCCGTCTGGGCCACCTTCTCCAGCAGCGGGAGCAGTTCATTGACCGCGGAGATCTTGCCCTGCACGAGCAGAATGTGGGCGTCTTCGAGGACCGCTTCCATGCGCTCGGTGTCAGTCACGAAGTAGGGGCTGATGTAGCCCTTGTCGAACTGCATGCCTTCGGTGAATTCGAGTTCCATCTCGGCGATGGAGGATTCTTCCACCGAGATCACGCCGTCCTTGCCGACCTTGTCGAAGGCGTCGGCGATGATGTCGCCGACCTCGGCGTCCTGCGAGGAGATGGTCGCGACCTGCGCGATCTCCGCGCGACCGTCGACATCGCGAGCAACCTCGGCGAGGCGATCGGCCATCGCGGCAACCGCGGCATCCATGCCCTTCTTCAACGCCATCGGGTTCGCACCTGCGGCGACCTGACGCAGGCCCTCGTGGACCATCGCCTGGGCGAGGACGGTCGCGGTGGTGGTGCCGTCACCGGCGATGTCGTTGGTCTTGGTAGCGACCTCCTTGACCAGCTGCGCACCGAGGTTCTCATAGGGGTCCTCCAACTCCACCTCACGCGCGATGGTCACGCCATCGTTGGTGATGGTGGGCGAGCCCCACTTCTTGTCGATGACCACATTGCGGCCCTTGGGGCCGATGGTGACCTTGACGGTATCGGCGAGAGCGTTGACGCCGCGCTCGAGGCTGCGGCGGGCCGACTCGTCGAACTCCAGGATCTTGGGCATGAGTCCTTCACTTTCCCGATTGTGTGCGCGTTCATGGCGCGCAGGCGACGAACGTTAGGTCCGGGTGGGGAGGTTCCTCCCCGCTTCGCCGGCAGCGCGCCGGGCCCTCGTGGGACCCGGCGCGCTCTCGGCTCAGTGCTCGCCTACCGGCGAGAGGGAGATCACTTCTCGATGACAGCGAGTACGTCGCGTGCCGAGAGAATGAGGTACTCCTCGTTGTTGTACTTCACCTCGGTGCCGCCGTACTTGGAGTAGATGACGGTGTCACCGACGTTGATATCGAGCGGGATGCGCTTGTCGCCATCCTCGTCGAATCGGCCGGGGCCAACCGCCAGGACCTTGCCCTCCTGGGGCTTCTCCTTGGCGGTGTCGGGGATGACCAGGCCCGAGGCCGTGGTCTGCTCGGCTTCGAGGGTCTGCACGAGGATGCGATCCTCGAGGGGCTTGATGGAGACGGACACGATGTATTCATCCTCCGATATGTGCACGGATGGTCGGTTGGGTAGTCAGTCGCCCCGTCGTCGCGGTGCCGGTGCAACCGAGCGCTGCCCACCGGCGCCACCATCCCCGGACGGGGCTAGCAGTCACAAGTGGAGAGTGCTAGAACCACGGTAGCCCGGGACTAGCACTCCGTCAACTCGAGTGCCAATGCCTCTCCCCGGGTCGCCGCCTCGGACTCACTCCGCGGATCGCACCCCGACCACCCGGGTGCGTGCGGATTCCTAGCCCGCCACCCACCGTTCGGCCACGGCGCCACTTCACCGGAACGCAAGTCTGGGGGATACCCGAACCCGGGGTCGGCTTCACCGATGCATCGACTGACGCCCCCGATCTAGCCTTCATCGACACCCGATATCGACACCCGATGCGGTTGGCAAACACGGCTGATCACATCGCACGAGACGTACC
>CAZVCZ010000044.1:0-11983 GCA_964626275.1 uncultured Bifidobacteriaceae bacterium
ACGGCCTCGCGGGCGTTGCTGCGAATCTCGGGACCGTGGGTGAACGCGGCGATGGAGTAGTCGGCCTCGCCGAGCACGTGGGCGCTGACCTGATTCTGCTTCGCCGAGGTGCAGAAGGCGGCGACCGGCCAACTCATGCGCGAGCGCATGTTCCAGATGGCATCCCCGGTGATGAGGACGCCGGTCGCTGCATGCCGCAGAGAGATGTGGCCCGGTGTGTGACCGGGGGTGTGCAGGACCTCGATGCCGTCGGCCACATTGATCATCGATCCGTGCGTGAGTTCCTCGCTCACCGCGACCGGAGCGAAACCTCCACCGGGGAGTCGGGTGAACACCGCACCGAGCCGGACGCTCGGATCGCGTGGCGCACCTCGCCCCGCCCGGATGTCGTCGGCATCATCAGCGTGCACGCTCACCCCCGACACCCCGGTTCGTTCCACCATGTCGGCGGCGCCGCCAGCGTGGTCATTGTGGGCATGGGTGAGCACGATGCGCGTCACATCCCGGGGGTGCTTGCCGATCACAGCGAGTGCCTCGACGATCTTCCTCGGCGCCCGCTTCACGCCGCAGTCGACGAGGGTCACCGATCCGTCATCGTCGGTGAAGGCGAAGGAGTTGATGAAGTCACCCAGGGTGGGAATGCGGTAGACCCCCGGTGCCAGCGGGACGATCGGTGCTCGACTCATGGGAACAGCGTAGGGTGATGTGCCATGCGCGTGGTCGAATCCATCCTTGATCTCATCGGCAACACCCCGTTGGTGCGCCTGCGCCATGTCACCGAGGGAATCGCCTGTCCGGTCTATGCGAAGGTCGAATACGTCAACCCTGGCGGCTCGGTGAAGGATCGCATCGCCACGCGCATGATCGACTCGGCCGAGGAGAAGGGCCTGCTGAAGCCGGGCGGGGTCATCGTCGAGCCGACCAGTGGAAACACCGGGGTCGGCCTTGCGATGGTCGCCCAGGAGCGCGGCTACCGCTGCATCTTCGTCTGCCCTGACAAGGTGAGCCAGGACAAGCAGAACGTGTTGCGGGCTTACGGCGCCGAGGTGATCGAATGCCCCACCGCGGTCGATCCGGAGGATCCGCGCTCGTACTACAGCGTGAGTGATCGCCTCGCCCGGGAGGTGCCCGGCGCGTGGAAGCCCGATCAGTACTCCAACCCCGACAACCCGCGGTCGCACTATGAGCAGACCGGACCGGAGTTGTGGGAGCAGACGCAGGGTCGGATCACGCACTTCGTCGCCGGCGTCGGTACAGGCGGAACGATCACCGGAACGGGCCGCTACCTCAAGGAGGTCAGCGAGGGTCGCGTCCAGATCATCGGTGCGGATCCCGAGGGCTCGGTGTATTCGGGCGGAACCGGTCGGCCCTATCTCGTCGAGGGGGTCGGCGAGGACTTCTGGCCCACGAGTTATGACCCGAGCGTGCCCGACGAGATCATCGCGGTGAGCGACGCCGACTCCTTCGAGATGACCCGACGCCTCGCGCGCGAGGAGGGCCTGCTCGTGGGCGGATCCTGCGGGATGGCAGTCGTGGCGGCGCTCGAGGTCGCGCGTCGCGCGAAGCCGGACGACTACGTCGTCGTCCTGCTCCCCGACTCCGGTCGCGGCTACCTGTCGAAGGTGTTCAACGACGAGTGGTTGGCGTCCTATGGATTCGCCACCGCAGGGACGCAGTCGAGTGCGCATGAGCGCACGGTGGGCGATGTCCTGCGGACCAAGTCCGGCGACCTGCCGCCGTTCGTGCACACCCATCCCACCGAGACGGTCCGCGATGCGATCGACATCCTGCGAGAGTTCGGTGTGTCGCAGATGCCGGTGGTCCGGGCGGAACCGCCCGTCATGGCGGCGGAGGTCGTGGGTTCGGTTGCGGAGCGCGAACTGCTCGACGCACTGTTCACGGGCAAGGCGAATCTCGCGGATGCCGTGGACAGCCACATGTCCGAGAAGCTGCCGCAGGTGGGGTCAGGCGAGCCGATCGCCGCGGCGATCGCGGCGCTGCAGGATGCCGATGCGCTGCTTGTCCTCGAGGACGGCAAGCCGGTCGGAGTGCTCTCGCGCAGCGACCTGCTGGGCCACCTGGCCGACTAGATTCCCCTCATTTTCCGGGGAGAACGATCCGAAAGGGGCGTAACGCCGAGGTGTTGTGCCCCTTATGGGTCGGCGTTCGGTGGGAGGGGGTCAGTCGAGGGCCGGCAGGGGGACACCTGAGGCGGAGTGGCAGCGGTAGCCGTTGGGCACCTTGTAGAGGTACTGCTGGTGATAGCCCTCGGCGTAGTAGAACGGTCGGCCCTCGGCGGGGGCGATCTCGCTGGTGATCGCGCCGTAACCGCGCTCGGCAAGAACGGGGGCGTAAGCCGCAGCCGCCCGCTCGACGAGGTCACGCTGCGCGTCGGTCGTGTAGTACACCGCGCTTCGATACTGCGTCCCCATGTCGTTGCCCTGGCGGAAGCCCTGCGTCGGATCGTGCTCCTCGAAGAAGTGCCGCAGCACCTCGTAGGTCGAGATCTCCGCCTCGCGGTAGGCCACGAGGACCGCCTCGGTGTGACCGGTTCGTCCGCTGCACACCTCCTCATAGGTGGGGTGCGGGGTGAAGCCGCCCTGATAGCCGACCGCTGTGGTGAAGATCCCCGGCAGTCGCCAGTAGATCTCCTCCGCTCCCCAGAAGCAGCCCATCCCGAGATAGATCACGCTCAGATCGGCCGGCCAGGGTTGCTCGGCGGTGTTGCGGATCGGGGTACCGAGGACGGCATGGTCGAGGGGAACCTCGAAGGGATAGTCGCTGCGCCCGGGGAGCGCCTCGGTCTGATCGACCATGCGCCCCTTGCTTCCGAGCAGCCCTACGAGAAAGTCCGACATCGCCATGGCCGCAAGTATCCCCCAGGTCTGAGATGCTGGCCTGATGGACTCCCCATCACGTGAGACCCGCCACGCCACTGCCCACTGGTTCGCCCCCGGCGATCGAGACCGCGTCGAGCACGCCGTCGCGTCCGCCCTCGCCGAGCACGGTGGCCATGTCGAGGGGCTCGATGCCGACTACGGCGCGTCCGCGGCCTTCCGACTCCTCGGGATCGTTGTTCCCGGCGAGGAGCATCGGGTTCCCGTCCATGCCCATGTCGACCTGCGGCCCGGGCCGGATGAGCACAGCATCCAGGTGCGCCTGGAGATGCGCTCGATCGAGGATTTGTATCTGTTGGAGTTCACCGACGCGAAGGCACAGGATGCGGCCTATGCGGAGAAGTTCTCCGAAATCGAAGCCAGCTGCAAGGCGGCGACGGGGGTGATCGCATGAGCGAGTGGTCCGATTCGGGATTCGAGACCCGTGCGATCCACGCGGGGCAGGAGCCTGATCCGCTCACTGGAGCCGTGGTGCCGCCGGTTTATCAGGTGTCGACCTACGCACAAGACGGCGTCGGTGGACTGCGCGGGGGTTATGAGTACTCCCGCTCGGGGAACCCGACCCGCACCGCACTCGAGGAGTGCCTCGCGTCGCTGGAAGCTCCCGGGATCGACGGCGCTCGCGGTCTCGCGTTCGCTTCGGGCCTTGCCGCGGAGGACACCCTGCTGCGAGTTGTCGGGGCACCGGGGGCGCATGCCGTGATCGGGAACGACGCCTACGGCGGAACGTATCGGCTGTTCTCTCGCGTTGCTGAGCCCTGGGGGCTGGCGCACACCCCCGTTGACCTGACTGACCTCGACGCCGTGCGCGCAGCGGTCGAGCCTGGTCGGACGAAGATCATCTGGGCGGAGTCGCCCACCAATCCACTGCTCACCGTTGTCGACATCGCCGCGCTCGCGCAGATCGCTCACGACGCGGGGGCGCTATTGGTGATCGACAACACCTTCGCCTCGCCCTATCTGCAGCAGCCGCTGTCGCACGGTGCCGATGTCGTCGTGCACTCCACGACGAAGTACCTCGGCGGCCATTCCGATGTCGTCGGCGGGGCGCTCGTCGCCCGTGACGCTGAACTCGGCGATCGGCTGGCGTATCACGCGAATGCCATGGGATCGGTTCCCGGTCCGTGGGATTCTTGGCTGGTGCTTCGGGGCATCAAGACTCTCGGTGTGCGCATGGATCGACACTGCTCCAATGCGCGTGCGGTCGTGGAGTTGCTCACGCAGCATCCGCGGGTGAGTGAGGTGCTCTATCCCGGGCTCCCCGGTCATCGGGGCCATGAGGTTGCCGTCCGGCAGATGAGCGACTTCGGTGGCATGGTGTCGTTCCGCGTAGCGGGCGGTGTCGACGAGGCGGTCGCGGTGTGCGGACGCACCCGGGTCTTCACGCTAGGGGAATCCCTCGGCGGAGTGGAGTCGCTGATCGAGCATCCTGGGCGGATGACGCACGCCTCGGCGGCGGGATCCCCGCTGGAGGTTCCCGATGATCTCGTGCGACTGTCGGTGGGTATCGAGTCGGAGGCGGATCTGCTCGCTGATCTGGAGAAGGCCTTGGCATGAGCGCGCCGATGTCGACAGCGACGCAGATCGCGGCGGCCGTTCGAAGCGGTGAGGCCTCGGCGGTCGACATGGTGCGGGCTGCCCTCGGACGCATCGAGCAACGGGATGATCCGATCGAAGCCTTCCGAGTGGTGCGCGGGGAGCGTGCGATCGCCGAGGCCGAAGACATCGACGGTCGCGAGGATCGAGCGACGCTGCCGCTCGCGGGTGTTCCGGTGGCGATCAAGGACAACGTGCCGGTTGCGGGAGAGTCGATGCGTGTGGGCTCAGCCGCGACATCGGAGGAGCCGCAGACGATGGACCATCCGGTGGTCTCGCGCATTCGCGCCGCCGGCGGTGTCGTCGTAGGACTCACCAATGTCCCGGAGCTGTGTGTCTTCGGAGCCACCGACTCGGTGTACTCGGTCACCCGCAATCCGTGGAACCTGTCGCGAACGCCGGGTGGATCGAGTGGCGGATCGGCCGCGGCGGTGTCCGCTGGGATGGTTCCTGTGGCGCATGGCAATGACGGCATGGGCAGCATCCGGATTCCCGCCGCGGCGACCGGGCTGGTGGGAATCAAGCCGGGCCATGGTGTGGTGCCGGCGCAGCTCGGGGCGACCGACTGGTACGGCATGTCGGAGAACGGTCCGCTGGCGACGACGGTCGAGGATGCGGCCCTCATGCTCTCGGTGATGGCCGATGACGAGACCGTCGGCCAGATCGCAGAACCCGGCCGACGTCGGATCGCGATCTCGCAGCGTTCCCCGGTCACCGGAGTCACGGTGGACACCGGGTGGTCGGCAGCGGTCGAGCGAACGGCATCGGCCCTCCAACTCATCGGCCACGATGTCCGGCGCGATGATCCGAGTTATCCGACGACGACCGCGGTGGCGGCGCTGGCGCGCTGGTTCGCGGGGACCGCTGATGACGCCGATGAACTGGACCCGGATCAGTTGGAGCGTCGCGTTCGTCGACACGCTGCGATTGGACGTGCCCTCAGGGGAACGCCGTTGATGAGCGATCGACTGCGGGACGGATGGCGAATGCGAGCCGGGGAGTTCCTCACCGAGTACGACCTGCTCGTCACGCCCGCGTTGGCTCGCCCCCCGATCGAGTCACGCCGATGGGGTGCAGGCGGGTGGGCGACAACGATGGCGGTGAACATCCGCTACGCGCCCTTTGCGGCTCCCTGGAACATCGCGGGTTTCCCCGCGATGACGGTGCCGGCAGGCCTGCATCCGGTGAGTGACACGCCCGTGGCGGTGCAACTGGTGGCGCGGCCGGGAGGCGAGTCGCTGCTCCTGTCCGTCGCCGCGCAACTCGAGCAGGCACAACCCTGGCGTCGAACCGCGCCCGTCGCTGGGTAAACGGAGTCAAGCCGAGGCGCTTGGAGTTCCCGGCATGCTCCGCTGAAGGGTTTCCGGGCTCCGCCACACCAGGATGAGAACGAAAGCCGAGGCAACCGCGCCGACGGTGAAGGCCCAGGAGAAACCGGCCGCGTCGAGCAGCGCACCTGCCGCGAGCGGTCCGAGGACACTGCCGATGTCGGCGGTCATCTGGAACACGGCGATGGGGATGCCACCTCGACGGCCACCCATGAGATCGCCAACTGCTGCCGCGGGGGCAGAGGAGCGGTAGGCAACGGCGACACCGAGGATCGCCATCGCGAGGAACATCATCAGCACGGCGGGAGTCGTTGCGCCGGCGATCACATCGGCGAGGACCAGCAGGGACATCCCCAGAATGGTCGCGGACGTGCCGATGAGCATGGCGGGTCGCCGGCCCCGGAGATCAGCCATGCGTCCGGCCGGCAGAAGAGCGATGGCCTGCGCGGCTGCGGCGACCAGGAACGCCGCGCCCGACAGGCCCGCACCCTGTCGCAGTCCTTCGATGACGAACAGTGGGATGAGTGCGGCACGGATGCCGAAGGTGACGAAGCCGTTGAGGAAGTTCACGCCGAGCGCAGCCCGATAGGCGGGCATACGTAGGAACCGCGTGAGCGTCGCGGTCGCGGAGGCGGTTGGTGCCTCCGCTGATTCGACCTCGTCTTCCTTCTCGATCAGGTGCGCTCGAGTGAGGAAGACGAGCGCGACGACCGTGGCGATGGCGAGGGTGCCGGCGTAGAAGAAGAAGGGGGCGCGCACCGACCAAGCGAGCACGATCCCGCCAGCCGCGGGGCCAGCGACCCCGCCGAAGAGGAATCCCGCCTGGAAGGCTGCGGAGGCGCGACCGCGCTTAGGTGCCTCGACGACGCGCAGCAATAGGGCGAGTGCGGACACGGTGAACATCGATGAGCCGATGCCGCCGACTCCGCGCAGCACCAGCAGTTGCACGAAGGTCTGCGATAGTCCGGCGACTGCGCTGGACACCGCCACGATGACCAAGCCCGTCGCGAGGATCACACGCTCGCCGAAACGGTTGGTCAGCCAGCCGGCGAGTGGGGATGAGGTGAAGCGCATGAATGCGAACGCGGCGACGACCGAGGATGCGGCTAACGCACTCACCCCGAAGGTCGAGGCGAAGATCGGAATCGCGGGGATCACGATGCCGAAACCGAGGGCGACGAAGAAGGCGATGGCGGCGAGGACGGCTACTTCGCGGGGGAGATCGGCGAGGAGGGGCAGCCGAGAACGCACCGGGCCACTCTAGGTGGTGAGCCCCAGCGGTGATCGGGCGCCGTACTCCGGGTAGTTGTTCGGGTAGATCTGGCCCTGGTAGGGCACTTTCTACCCGGAGAAGGGCTAGGGCGGGTACGTTGAAGGCTCAAGCCAACGGACGGGATCACCATGGGCATGCGTGGAGCGAGTCGAGTACTGGCGGTTGCAACCGCGGCACTGGTAGCCGGGAGCCTGATCGCACCGGCCGCGGCAGCAACCAGGAACGAGATGCGGGAGGCACTCCTGACGGAACGTCAGATCAACGAACTGTTTCCTCGCAACAGCGGTGTGCTCACCGCTCCAACGGCGACGAGGACAACCGCCTCCTACTCGACGTGGGAGCTCACGGGTAGTGGGCGCACGAGTGTCACGAGTGTGAACATTGCACACGTCAATCGTGGCAAGGCCCGTCCCCGGGACGTCACACCGTGGCGCCCTGACGGCTGGCGCAGGATCAGTCGAACAGATAACCGCCTTGTGCAGTACTCCGCTGAGGCTTTTTCTACCGGGGAAGCGATCCGGGTGGTTCTTTTCAGCGGGCGATACGCGGTATCGGCGGTCTGTGAGCAGGTCAGCTCCGGTACTGACGTTCCAGTCGTTCCGCGCCGGCAACTTCGCACCTGTGCGACGGACATTGCCACCGCTCAGATGGACAAACTGCAACGGCTGGTGAAGTAGCCGTACTTCGGGTACTTCTCAGGGTAGATCTGGCCCCAGTAGGGCACTTTCTACCCGGAGAAGGGCTACCGGGACTGGCGGGCCCGGACGTAGTCGGTGACGACGTAGTCACCGAGGCGCTCAGCGTCGACCCCGAGCACCCGGCCACCATTGCGGCGCGCCATTGCGTCGAGGAACCGCTCCAGCCGGGGGTCATCGCCGAGGCGGAACCACGAGATAGGAACACCGCGGCGGGTGAGCCGATCCACCTCGTTGACGGTGAGTTCCACGGTCTCCCTGTCCGGCGGCCACATAAACCACCAGTCGCCGTCCGGCATGAGGTGCGCCGTCGGCTCGCCGTCGGTCACCACGAGGCAGACCGGCTGCGCACCCCGGTGACGATCGAAGAAGCGCCCCGCGAGCATCAGCGCGTGGTGCAGGTTCGTGCCCTGGATATCGGCAGCGTCGAGATCGGGCAACTCGTGTGGCGCGACGGTTCGCGCGAGATTCGCGAAGGAGATGATCTGCAGCGCGTCGAGCGGGAAACTCGTCGAAGCAAGTGCGTGTAGCGCCAGGGCCGTGGTCTTCGCGGGTCGCCACGTATCGTTCATCACCATTGAGAACGACTGATCGACGAGTAGTGCCACGGCCGCCTGGGTGCGCGTCTCTGTTTCGCGCACCTCGAAATCCTCGGCAGACAGCTCGATCGCGCCGGTTGATCCCGAGGCGACGTGGCGGCGAACGGCATTGGTGATCGAGCGCACGACATCAAGCGGCTGCTCATCACCGAAGCGCCACTCGCGCGTCGACCCGGTCAATTCACCGGAGGCCCCGGTCGCGTGGACATCGTGGTTTCCGCGCGCGCCCGCGTCGAGATCACCGAACACCTTGCGCAGTGCCGTCTGCCCGATGCGCCGGATCGCCTTCGGCGTCAACTCCATCCGGTCGGTGAGGTAGCCCTGTTCGCGCAGGCGTCGTTCGATCTCGCGGAGTCGCTCGACATCATCGGCAGCCGATCGGCCCAGCGCGCGCTCTACGGCCTCGACATCGACATCATCGAGGGTTGCTCCCGGATAGGTCTGTCCGAGTTGGGCATCGAGTGATTCGAGATCCACGAGTTCGGCCAGAGCCGACGTCGCGTCCGGCATGCCGATGCCCTCATCCCCCGTCATGCGCTGTCGTCCCTGCCACGGCAGATCCGGTCGCAGGGCCTGAAGGTGATCGCGCAACTGGCTCATCTGCGATTGCAGATCGAGGTCCCCCATCGCCTGTTCCATCAGTTCAGCGAGTTGCTGCCGCTGCTCGGGGCTCATCGAATCGAGCATGCGCTGCATCGCGGCAGCCCGTCGGGCGAGATCGTCGAGGAGTTCTTCGAAGGTCTCCGGATTGCTGGGGAAGAACTCTCCGTGCTTGTCCATGAACTGCTCGAACTGCTCGGACACGTCCTCGCCGTTGCGATGCGCCGCCATCATGTCGTTCAGGTCGGCCATCATGTTCTTCAGTTGCTCGAGATCCTCGGGCGACTGCGGATTCTGCAGAGCCTGCGACATCCCCTGAAATTGCGCATCGAGCACTTCTCGCTGCAGGGTCTGCTGAATCCGCTCGTATGCCTCGCGTGCTTCCGGTGAACGCCAGTCGTAGTCGGCGAGTTCGCGGACGGCGCGCGCGGTGTCGTCGGGAAGGTTGTCGAGCATCGCCTCACGGAACCGAGCATCGTCACTGGGATCGGGGAACAGGGCGTCCTGTTCGGCAGTCACTGCTTCGTCGAGCAGTTCGCGCACCTTGTCCAGCGTTCCACCGAGCCGGCCGCTGGACTGCAGCTCCCGTCGGCGCTGCTGGATGCGACGGCGTAGTTCGGCCAACCCCCTCAGCGATTCTGTGCCCGACTGCATCAGATCGCGCAGTGCCTCGCGCACGCTGCGACCCTCGAGGACCCGATCGGCGAGATCATCGACCGCTCCACCCACGTCGGTGGGTGGAGCGAGCGGATCGGGGCCCCCGCGGTAGGCGCCGTAGCGGTAGCGGCTCACGCGTCGTCGGCCTCCGGGCCCGGAACCGCGCCATAGCGCGCACCCGAATCGGTGTCGTCTTTGGCGATGCGTCGGGTGAGCCACAGGCCTTCGAGTGCGAGTTCGAGGCAGGCGGCGGTGGTGCCGATGGCAATCTCGCTGTCGGGGCCCTCGACCGCCTCCAGGATGCGCGCGAGTCCGTCGACCTGTCCGACTGCCTCCAGCAGGGCTGCCGCCGAGATGAGGTCGCCGGTCTCGATGACGACACCCGAATCAACTCGCTCGATCAGGTCGCTCATGTCGACCCCGCCGAGACAGGAACGGAAAGTCTCCGCGGTCGCCCGTCGCGCGAGATGCTCGAGAATCTCCGCCTCCCGACCCTCCTCGCTCACCTCGAACTCGACCTTGCCGCGCAACGTGGACACGACGGGTGCGAGATCTCCGATCCGGGCAACAGCTGGTTCACCGGTCACCGCGGCACGGCGCAGTGCAGCACCTGCGAGGGATTCAGCGCAGGCGATCGCGAACCGGGCCGAGACACCGCTGCGCGGGTCGATCGCGGGGGATTCACGAACCTGGCGAGTGAAGCGAGCCACGACCTCGAGCAGATGCCGAGGAACCTCGGCAACGAGATCGGCTTCGCGAACGATGAGATCGATCTCGTGGTCGAGGTCGAGGGGATAGTGGGTGGCGATCTCGGCCCCGAAACGGTCTTTCAGCGGGGTGATGATCCGCCCACGGTTGGTGTAGTCCTCCGGGTTTGCGCTTGCCAAGACGAGCAGATCTAGCGGGAGGCGCAGCGAGTAGCCGCGCACCTGGATGTCGCGTTCCTCGAGAACGTTCAGCAGGGCAACCTGGATACGTTCGGCGAGGTCGGGAAGTTCGTTGATGGCGAAGATGCCGCGGTTCGTCCGGGGAACGAGGCCGAAGTGGACGGTCTCGGGATCGCCGAGACTTCGTCCCTCGGCCACCTTCACCGGGTCGATGTCGCCGATGAGATCGCCGACGGAGGTGTCGGGGGTGGCGAGTTTCTCGCCGTAGCGCTCGCTGCGATGCACCCAGACGATCTCCATGTCGTCGCCCTGCTCTGCCGCGCGGCGGATGCCGTAGGCGCTGACCGGGGCCAGCGGATCGTCATGGACCTGCGACCCGGCGATGACGGGCATCCATTCGTCGAGCAGGCCGACCAGGGTGCGGATGAGTCGGGTCTTGCCCTGGCCTCGCTCACCGAGCAGCACGAAGTCATGGCCGGCGAGCAGGGCCCGCTCGACCTGGGGGATGACGGTCTCGTCGAAGCCCACGATGCCGGGGAACGCCGGCTCCCCGGCGGCGAGCCGAGCGAGCAGATTCGCGCGCATCTCGGCCTTCACCGTGCGCGGGGCATACCCACTTGCCCGGAGTGCGCCGAGGGTGCGTGGCAGGTCATCGGGAGGCGTCGGGATTCCGGCGGAGGCTACGGCTGAACTGGACATGCTCCGACGGTACGGGAGGATGGGGGACATGGCCTCCTCGGATGTCCCCGCGAACAGTCCCGCCGCCCCGGCGGCGCGCTGTTCTGTGGGGTTCGCCCAGGATTCCCTGGAGTCTGGGGTCGTCGAGGCGGTGCGCCAGGCCCTGGCCGGCCTCGGCACGACCCGGCCCGATCTCGCGGTGGTCACGGTGGCCGCTCCCGGGGATGCGACGACCGGGGGACGCATCCTCGGTCATGCCGGGGCGTTGCTCGCCGAGGCGGCTCCGGATTGCGCGATTATCGGAGCCACCGCCCACGGGGTCATCGCCGGGCAGCGGGCGGTGGAGATGGAGCCCGCGGTGAGTGTGTGGCTGGCGGCATGGCCGGGGGCTGCTCCCCGCCCTTTCCGGGTGGCGACGCGACCGGCGGGGGATTCTGTGGGACTGACCGGTCTGCCCGAGATCGACGAGGACGACAAGCTCGCGGTTTGTCTAGTGGATCCATGGACAACACCGATCGATGAGGTGCTCGCCGGATTCAGCCGGATCGACGGTGATCTGCCCCTCGTCGGGGGATTCGCCTCAGCCGGGCAGCGCGGGGAGAACCGGCTGCTGCTGGGGAGTGCTGTGCTCGACAGCGGTGTCGTCGGTGTCGTGCTCGACGCCCAGGCTCCCGTCCGTGCTGTGGTGTCTCACGGCTGTCGTCCGATCGGCGCGCCCATGACGGTGACGTCCTCGAGAGGAGCCTTCCTCATCGAGATGGCCAGCCACCCCG
>CAZVCZ010000045.1:0-5399 GCA_964626275.1 uncultured Bifidobacteriaceae bacterium
AGCCGTATTCGTCCTTGATCACCTTGCGGGCCAACCAGCGGGAGTAGCGCGGTTCGCCCACCGAAGCCGGAGCCTTGCCGTACTTCTCGCGCACCGTGGCGGCATCCTTCGCCCGGGTCGTGGTCTGGTCGCGGTACTCCTTCGCGACCGAGTTCAGGCCACCGCGCTCGATCGGGGAGTAGTTGTAGCGGGACGGATTCGGCCAGCCGCTCTCCGCGTTCGGCCGATGATCGCAGTGCCAGTTCGCCCCCCACTCCGAGGACCACTGGCGCCAGCCGGCGCCCCTGTTGAAGGTCGTCCAGAAGGCGGCGTCCTGCCAGAACCGGTTCCACTGGTAGAGCGGCGTCGAGGCAAGCTTGTTCAACTCCCGCTCGGCAGCCTGCCCATACGTACCGACCAGCTCCGCCCGCAGTCGGGCGGCCACCCGGGATGGGCTGTTGTAGGCCGTCCCGAACTGGTACGCACCCTGGAAGCCCCGATACACCGTGGTGTAGCTGCCTCCACCTTCGCGCTGGACGACGCACAGGCGGTACTGCTCGAAGCGCTTGTCGTAGTACTTACCGGTGTAGGTGCTCGCCCGGTAGCCGCGCATGTCATTGGCGGCCGTGGTCGTCCAGGGCAGCAGACCTTCGTCCGCGGGATCATCCGGCGCAACCGGAACCCGCGGATATCGCTCATTCGTGACGCCAGCCGATGCGGCGGTCGCGGTGACCCCGGTGAGCAGCAGCGCACCCGCGGCCAGTGCGGCACCGAATGCTCGGAGACGTCGCGCGCGCGTCGCGCTGCCGGTGGTGGTGTTCATCACGGTGGAGCCTCGCACGCCGAACCCTTCGATGACCGGTCGAGGCCCGGTCGGCCCCAACCCTGCGTGGCTCCACCATCACCTCAGATCCCAGAAATGTCACGTTCTGATCACAGCAAACCTGTGGACGAGTATCAGGGCGAAACGGACATTTCGCTCACATTTTACGCCTGTCAGCGGTCCTCAGTGTGAGATAGGCCACATTAATCCTCGGGGGAGGACCCGCGGACCGTGACCTTGTGGGGCGGATCTCCTGGACGATCAGGGCAGGGTTCCGGGCAGGTCCTCGAGCAGTTCGGTGACCAGTGCTGCGATCGGCGAGCGCTCCGAGCGGGTCAGGGTGATGTGGGCGAACAGCGGATGACCCTTGAGCTTCTCGACGACGGTGACGACCCCGTCATGACGCCCCACGCGCAGGTTGTCCCGCTGAGCGACGTCATGGGTGAGCACGACGCGGGAGTCCCGACCCACCCGGGAGAGCACGGTGAGCAGCACATTGCGCTCAAGCGACTGTGCCTCGTCGACGATGACGAAGGCGTCATGCAGGGAGCGGCCGCGGATATGGGTCAGCGGCAGCACCTCGAGCATGCCCCGGTCGATGACCTCCTCGACCACCTCCGTCGTGGTGATGGCGCCCAGGGTGTCGAAGACCGCCTGGGCCCACGGCGACATCTTCTCGTTCTCGGTGCCCGGCAGATAACCCAACTCCTGCCCGCCCACGGCGTACAGCGGTCGGAAGACGATCACCTTGCGGTGGGCGCGCCGTTCCATCACCGACTCCAGCCCGGCGCACAGCGCCAGGGCGCTCTTGCCCGTTCCGGCTCGCCCACCGAGGGAGATGATGCCGACCTCCGGGTCGAGCAGTAGATCGAGGGCGATGCGCTGCTCCGCGCTGCGGCCGTGGAGTCCGAACGCCTCCCGGTCACCGCGCACAAGCCGAAGCCGCTTGTCTGAGGTGACCCGAGCCAGGGCGCTTCCGCGCTCGGAGACCAACACGACACCGGTGTGGCAGGGCAGATCCCGAGCATCGTCGTGATCGATCACGGTGGAGTCGTAGAGATCATCGACGACGGTGGCGGGGACAGGAAGTTCGGTCATCCCCGTCCAGCCGCTCTCCACGACCAGCTCCGCGCGGTATTCCTCCGCGGCGAGCCCGACCGACGATGCCTTCACTCGCATCGGAAGGTCCTTGCTCACCACGACGACGTCGTGGCCCTCGCGTGCGAGGTTGCTGGCCACCGCGAGAATCCGAGTGTCGTTGTCTCCCAACTGCAATCCATTGGGAAGAACCGAGGCATCGGAGTGATTGAGTTCGACGCATACCGAGCCGCCGGAGTCGCCGACCGGGATCGGCTCATCCAATCGGCCATGGCTGAGCCGCAGGTCATCGAGCAGCCTCAGCGCCGCTCGCGCGTAGTAGCCGAGTTCGGAATGGGTTCGCTTCGCCTCGAGTTCGGTGACGACGACGACCGGCACCACGACCTCGTGCTCATCGAAACGCAGGAGCGCATGCGGATCGGATAGCAGCACGCTGGTGTCGATGACATAGGTGCGGCGAGTTGCGGTGGGCTCTGGCGAACTGCTCGCCTGTTTCTGCGCCGATGCCCGGCGGGACGGGGTCTTGCGGGAGGTGGACGTGGACGTGGCGCGGCGGGCAGCGGGCACGAAGGTCTCCTCGGCGTGCGCCGCTGGCGTGGGGCGTCTGCGACGAACGCGGACTCAGTCGGGCGACCGGGTGTCGACCCGATTCCTCCGCAGACTAGGTGCCCGGGGAGTCCACCCGCGGGCGACGCGCCGGGGCACAGGTGAACATCAGATGTCAGACACCGAAGCGCCGCTGACGGGCGGCGTAGGCGCGCAGCGCCCGGAGGAAATCGACGTGGCGAAAATCGGGCCAGTAGGCCTCGCAGAAGTAGTACTCCGAGTGAGCGCTCTGCCACATCAAGAAGCCGGAGATCCGCTGCTCCCCCGAAGTTCGGATGACGAGATCCGGGTCGGGCTGGCCCTTGGTGTAGAGGTGCTCCGCGATGTGCTCCACGTCGATCACCCCGGCGAGGTCCTCCAGTGAGGTGCCCTCGCTGGCGTGCTGCTGCAGCAATGACCGGACGGCGTCGACGACCTCGCGACGACCGCCGTAACCGATGGCCACATTGACCAGGATCCCGTCGACGTCCGCGGTGGATTCCGCGGATTCCTTGAGCAGCCGCGCGGTGGGTTCGGGGAGGAGGTCGAGGGCACCGACCGGGTTGATTCGCCAGCGCTTGGTCGCGGCCAGATCGGTCACCGTCTGATCGATGATCTTCTGCAGCGCTTCGAGTTCCTCCGCGGGGCGCTGCAGGTTGTCGGTGGAGAGCAGCCAGAGGGTGACGACCTCGACGCCGACCTCCTCGCACCAGCCGAGGAACTGCACGATCTTGGCCGCACCGGCTCGGTGTCCTGCATCGGTGGACGATCCGTGAACGCTCGCCCACCTGCGGTTGCCGTCCAGGATGACGCCGACGTGGCGCGGCCGACGTTCCGGCGGAATCTGCTTGAGCAGGCGCCGCTCATAGGCGCTGTACAGCAGATCCGACACACCCACGCTTACGCCTCCATGTCGCAGTTTCCGGCTGAGGTCCCGGTCATCTCCGGTGGTGCCCACAGTAGCCGGAAAAGGTGTCCCCTACCGCCGATGTAGTGAGGCCAGCAGGTCAGCAGAGTCCGTGACCGGACGTTCGCAGGCGAAGTGGCGACACACATAGGCCGCAGGTGCGCCATCGATGAGACCTCGGTCCTGCAGCAGGGGCATCACGGGAGCATCCGGCTCCGGTTCGAGGTCGCCGAGCGCCACCACGGCGGCCAGGGCCGGGCCGGACATCGCGACCTTGACCAACTCGACCGTGCGCGGATCCTCCGGTGCGCCGACGATCACGATCTCGCGGGGTCCATCGAGGACCGACTCAGCCACGGCCAGTCCCGCCCCGGCCGCACGAGGTGCCTGGACGCCGATTCCCACCACCGTGCGCAGGGCACGCTCGGCGATCTGGCGATGCTCGCTCGATCCGGTCAGAGCGGCGTAGTCCAACAGTGCACCCGCAGCCGCTGACCAGCCTGACGGTGTCGCGGAATCCGCCGGGTCACGCGGGCGGATGACCAACTCCTCCGCATCATCTGCGGTGTCGAAGAATCCGCCACGGCCGTCGGTGAAGTGCTCGGCGACGACGTCGAGTAGCACCCCGGCGAAGGCCAGCCAGGAATCATCGCCGGTCACCATGAACAGCCGATTGAGCCCCGCGGCGAGGCAGGCATAGTCCTCCAGGACTCCATCGCTCGTGCCCACGCGACCGTCGCGAGACGTCCGGGCCAGACGGTCGCCGTCCTCGCCGGCACCCAGGTGGATCGCGATGATCACGTCAGCCGCCGCCGCAGCCGCCTCGATCCACTCCGGTTCACCGAAGGTCGCTCCCGCTTCGGCGAGGGCATCGATCAGCATGCCGTTCCATGCGGCGATGACCTTGTCGTCGCGTCCTGGATGCACTCGCTGCTCGCGAGCCTCGAATAACGCTGCGCGACAACGCTGCCAGCGGGCCATGGCATCGCTATCCGAGTCGTCGTCGGCACCGGGATCAGTGTCGCTTTCGGGATCGCGCAGCAGTTGCAGAGTCGAGGTTCCGTGCTCGAAGGTGCCCTTATCGGTGACCGTGCACAAATCGTTGACCCAGTCGCCGTCCACCTCGCCGAGGACCTCACGGATCTGCTCCGGGGTCCACACATAAAACCGCCCCTCCTCACCCTCGCTGTCAGCGTCGAGGGCCGACGCGAAGGCTCCCTCGGGAGTGCGCATGTCGCGCAGGCAGAACTCGACTGTTTCGCGCACGACGCGCTCGGCCAGAGGCGACCGCGTCAGCCGCCACCACCGGATGTAGGCGCGCAGCAGGAGCGCGTTGTCGTAGAGCATCTTCTCGAAGTGCGGGACCACCCACGAACGGTCGACGGCGTATCGCGCGAATCCTCCGCCGATCTGGTCGTAGATCCCTCCGCGCGCCATCGCCTCGCAGGTTCCCTCGACCATGCCGAGCGCCTCGATGCTGCCGGTCCGCGCGACATGGCGCAGCAGGAAATCGAGCACCATCGACGGGGGGAACTTCGGGGCGTTGCCGAAACCGGCGTCACGCTGGTCGAACTGGCCGGCGAGCACCTGGACTGCCTGGGCCAGAACCTCCGGATCGGCCGCGAGTTCGCCTGCAGCCTGGCGATCCCCTCGCTCGGCGAGCGCCCGGGTGATGCGCGCCGCAGCACCTTCGACCTCGTCGCGGCGCTCCCGCCAGGTCGAGGACACCGCCGCGAGGACCTGGGCGAAGGCGGGCATGCCATGGCGCGGCTCGGGGGGAAAGTAGGTCCCGGCATAGAAGGGGCGGCCCTCATGGTCGACGAACACGCTCATCGGCCAACCCCCGTGGCCGGTCAGCGCCGTGGTGGCGTCCATATAGACCGCGTCGACATCCGGGCGCTCCTCGCGATCGACCTTGACGTTGACGAAGTCGGTGTTCAAGATCGCCGCGAGCTCGGGATCCTCGAAGGACTCGTGCGCCATGACGTGGCACCAGTGGCAGGCGGA
>CAZVCZ010000045.1:5499-11967 GCA_964626275.1 uncultured Bifidobacteriaceae bacterium
CATGGGATTCGGACAGGCCATCGCCACGTGTTTTGGAAAGTACGCCAGCTTCACCGGTCGGGCCCGGCGCTCAGAGTTTTGGTGGTTCTGGCTGTTCAACCTCATCGTGACCGTGATCTTGAACATCATCGACAACGCCGTCGGCTGGATTGTCGATCTTGGCAGCGAGACGATCAACACTGGTAACGGCGTCGTCACCTTCGCCAACGGCGATATTGGAGCACTGTCCACGATCTGGTTCCTTGTCATTCTCCTGCCGTTCCTGTCGGTGACCATCCGCCGGCTGCATGACACCGACCGCAGCGGCTGGTGGTGGTGGATCTGGCTAGTGCCCTGCGTCGGCCCGATCGTGCTGTTGGTGTTCATGCTGCTCGACAGCACACCCGGTGATAACCGCTTCGGCGCGAACCCGAAGGGCTTCGTCCCGACTATGTAGTCGGGTTCACCACATCCGAGCGTCACCCGTACTTCGGGTAGTTCTCCGGGTAGGACGTGCCCTAGTAGGGCCTGATTTACCCGGAGAAGGGCTAGGGGTGCCAGACTGAGGGGGTGCGGTCGCGGCTGGTGCTCATGGGTTCTGGAGAGACCGCCCCCACCTCGATCAAACTGCACCGAGAACTGATCGCGGGCGCGAGCGAACCGTGCATGCTCGACACCCCCTACGGTTTCCAGGCCAATGCGGATGATCTGAACGCCAAGATCGGCGCCTACTTCACCGAGTCGGTCGGCACTCCCCTCACCGTGGGGCAGTGGCGCCGAGCCGACGACCCGATCGTGGACCGTGAGCGCACCCTGTCCCTGCTCGCTCGCTCCACCTACGCCTTCGCCGGGCCCGGCAGCCCCTCCTACGCCCTGCGCCAGTGGCTGGGAACCCCGATTCCCGAAGCCCTCGGCGGCATCCTCACCCGAGGCGGCACCGTCATCCTCGGCAGTGCCGCGGCGGTCACCGCCGGGGCGCACGCGATTCCGGTGTATGAGATCTACAAGGTGGGCGTCGAACCGCACTGGCTGGAGGGTCTCGACCTCCTGGGCGCCTTCACCGGCATCAAGGCAGCGGTGATCCCCCACTTCGATAATGCCGAAGGCGGCCGTCACGACACCCGCTACTGCTATCTCGGCCAGTCCCGGCTGGAATCGATGGAGGCCGATCTTCCCCGCGGCGCCGGCGTCGTCGGCATCGACGAGCACACCGCGGTCATCTTCGACATCGAGTCGGGCCGGGCCAGTGTTCGAGGTGCTGGTGGATTGACGCTCCGCATCAACGGCGAGGTGCGCGTCATCAGCAGCGGCGACGACATCAGCATCGCCGAGATCGTCGCCACCTTCGACAACGGTGACCATCGCGTATCGCCTGGCGCGAGTGTGTCCAGCGAACATGTACCCACGGCAACAGCCACGGAGGAGTCGTCCTCGCAGAAGCCCTCGCTCGCCGCGGAGGCCCAGGCGCTCCATGCCCGGTTCATCGAACGTCTTGGCGCGGGCGACTCCGATGGAGCCCTCACCTGCTGCCTGGAGTTGGAACAGGTCATCCACGACTGGTCCGCTGACACCTGGCAAAGCGATGACATCGACACGGCACGTCGGCTGCTGCGCAGCATGCTGGTCGAACTCGCGGCAGCCGCGACCACCGGTCTCGCCGATCCGCGCACCACGGTGGGACCGATCGTAGACATCACGCTCGATCTGCGCGCTCGCGCTCGCAGCGACAAGGACTTCGCGACCGCGGATCTCGTCCGCGACCGGCTCGGCGAGATCGGGATCGAGGTCCGTGACACCCCGGACGGACAGGAATGGGACCTGCGATGACGACCACCTATGACGTGCAGCGGCTGCGCTCGATGATCCCGTCGCTGGATAGTGGGACAGCCCACTTCGATGGACCCGGCGGCACCCAGACGCCGGCAGCAGTCGCCGACGCCATCGCCGACGCCCTGCGCGGGCCGCTGTCGAACCGGGGCCGCGGAACCCCCGCGGAGATCCGGGCCGACGACATCACCGTGGCGGCACGAGAGGCGATGGCCGACCTGCTCGGTGCCGATCCACGGGGAATCGTCTTCGCCCGCAGCATGACGCAGGTCACCTTCGACATCGCGCGAACCCTTGCCCAGGGGTGGGGGCCTGGGGACGAGGTCGTCGTGACCCGACTCGACCACGACGCCAATGTGCGGCCCTGGGTCATCGCTGCTGAGCGCGCCGGGGCGACGATCCGGTGGGCGGACTTCGATCCGCGGACCGGGGAACTACCCGCTGACGCTGTGCTTGGACTCGTCGGACCGACGACTCGACTCGTAGCCGTCACCGGCGCATCGAACCTCATCGGCACCCGCCCTGACATCTCGGCCATCACGGCCGGTGTGCGCGCCGCTGGAGCCCTGTCCTACATCGACGGCGTACACCTCACCGCGCATGCCTTCATCGATGTGGCCGCCCTCGGTGCGGACTTCTATGCCTGCTCGCCCTATAAGTTCCTCGGCCCCCATCTCGGGGTGCTCGCTGCGTCACCTGGCCTACTGGAGCAGATCTACCCCGACAAGCTCCTGCCCGCTACGAATGCGGTGCCGGAGCGATTCGAACTCGGAACGCTGCCCTATGAGTTGCTCGCAGGCGTGACCGCAGCGGTAGATGTCCTCGCCGATCTCGTGGATTCCGACGGTGCGCGCCGTTCGCGACTGAAGGTGTCCCTCGCCGCGCTCGAGGAATACGAGGACGGGTTGTCTGCACGCCTGCGCGCTGGACTCGATGCGGATTCGCGCATCCGGGTGTATGCCAATGCGGCCCATCGCACGCCTACCCATCTGTTCACCGTCGATGGGGTACCGGATGCTGACGTCTCAGCGCACCTGGCCAAGCGTGGTGTCGACGCACCGTCGAGCAACTTCTACGCCCTGGAGTGCTCCCGTCATCTTGGCCTCGGCGATGCCGGCGGAATCCGCGCGGGTCTTGCGCCCTACTCCACCGCGGAAGACGTCGACCGGCTCATCGGAGCTCTCGCGGAAATCTAGTTAGCGATCTCATCAATGGTGAGATCAGTAGTGCCCGGCGTCGACGGTCTCCTTCGTCAGCCGCTTGCGGAAGACCCAGAATGACCAGGCCTGATACGCCATCACGCCGGGGATCCCGATGACCGCCACGATCGCGAGCACCGTCAGGGAGTAGCTGCTTGCCGCAGCTTCGGCGATCGTGAGGGTGAAGCCGTCGTCGATCGTGCTCGGCAGCACATTGGGATACAGCGCGAAGAAGATGGAGAACATGAAGGCCAGCGCTCCCACCCCGTTCCACCAGAAGGCCGGTAGCCACCGACCGGAGAACACGGTGACGAGCACGACCACGAACGCCAGGATCGTGACGACGGCGAGGATCACACCCACGATGTCATCGGAATAGGCCAGCCAGGTCCACAGCGAGAACACAGCCATGACCACCAGCGTCACCAGGCTCAGTCCGCGAGCAGCCGACTGCACCCGGCCCAGCAGAGAGCCATCCACCTTGAGCGCGAGGAACACCGCTCCGTGGGTGAGCGAATAGGACACGAGCGCGACGCCACCCAGGACCGAGTACACCGAGATGTGCGACCACAGCGTGTCGCCGACGAAGCGGCCCTCGGCATTGATCGGAATGCCATGCACCATCCCGGCCCAGAACACGCCGATGAGGAAGGGAAGGAGGAATCCGGCAACGAGGTTCGCGTTGTCCCAACTCTGGGTCCAGCGATGCGTCGGACGCTTCGAACGGTATTCGATGGCGAGTGCCCGCACAATCAGCGCGAACACCACGAGCAGCAGCGGGATGTAGGCGGAGGGGAAGGCCGCGGCGTACCACGCCGGGAAGGCGGCAAAGATGAGGATGCCTCCGGTGAGGAGCCACACCTCGTTGGCATCCCAGTTCGGGCCGATGGCCCGAAGCATCATCCGCCGCTCCGCATCATCGCGCCCCATGAGCCGAGTGAGCATCCCGACACCGAAGTCGAATCCTTCGAGGAACACGAACACCGACCAGACGAACGCGATGACAAAGAAGAAGATCTCGGGCAGGTTCACTTCGCACCAGCCTCGGACTCAATACGCGGCGGCTCACCGGGCATCGGTTCATCCGGATCCATCGGTCCGCGGATGGCGTAGCGGCGCATGAGCACGAACTCGACGACGCCGATGACCGCGTAGAGGATGACGAAGCCCGCGAGGCTGGCTGCGACCAATCCCACGGAAAGATCGGACACCGCATCCTCGGTCTTGAGCAGGCCGTAGACGACCCAGGGTTGGCGACCGTTCTCGGTGAAGATCCAGCCGAAGAGATTGCCCAGCCAGGGTGCGGCGATGATCCAGATCGAGATCGTCCAGAACAACTTCGACGTCGGCATCCGCCCCCGTCTTGTCTTCCACCACGCGAACGCCATCCAGATTGCGCCCAGGAGGCCGAAGCCCATCATCGCGCGGAAGGAGTAGAAGGCGATCCAGACGTCCGGGGTGTAATCACCCGGGCCGTATTGCTCCTCGTACTGCGCCTGCAGCTCGTTCATCCCGGTGACCTCGCCGTCGAGGGAATTCGTGGCGACGATGGATAGCAGGCAGGGGATGCCGATGAACAGGGAGTTGTCGCGCGCTTGTTGATCAGGAATCGCGACGATGCCGAGTGGCGCGCATTCGCCGGTGGTTTCCCACACGGCTTCAGCGGCCGCCATCTTCATCGGCTGCTCCTCGACCATGATCACGCCGAGGACATCACCGACGACGAACTGCATGGCGCCCGCGGCGATTCCCGTGATCATGGCCATCCGGAAGGACTTGCGCATGATCTCGACATGCTGGCGTCGCTTCAGGTGATAGGCCGACACCCCGAAGACAAAGACCGTAGCCGCGATGACACCGCCGATGATGGTGTGCAGCCACGCCACCACGGTGAGCGGCTGGAACAGGACTTCGCCGAGGTTGATCAGGGTCGCATCGCCGGTCGTCGGATCGATCTCATAGCCGACCGGATTCTGCATGAACGAGTTGGCCGCGATGATGAAGTAGGCCGACAGCCACGTTCCAAGCACGAACAGCCAGATCGTGGCGAGATGAACGCGTCGCGGAAGTCGATTTCGGCCGAAGAGCCACAAACCGAGGAACGTCGACTCGATGAAGAACGCGAACAGCCCCTCCATCGCCAGCGGGGCACCGAAGATATCGCCGACGAAACGTGAGAACACCGCCCAGTTCATGCCGAACTGGAACTCCTGGACGATGCCGGAGGCGACTCCGATGGCGAAGTTGATTAACAGCAGCGAGCCGAAGAACCGCACCAACCGCGCATACCGCTCATCACCGGTCCGGTGGTGCATCGTGTCGAGGATCGCCACCCAGGGAGCCAGCCCGAGGGTCAGTGGAACGAACAGGAAGTGAAAGAGCGTCGTGAGCGCGAACTGCAATCGCGAGAGGTCGACCAGGAGGCTGTCACCCATGGACTGGAAGTCAACCGCACCACTCCCGCTTTGTCAGGCGGTTCATGGTTTGTCTACCGTTCGACGTTGTGGAGTTGGTGGATCATCCGAGCGAGGGTGCCCGCGCGATCGTGGTGGTCTCCCTGCAGATGACCCACCCCGATGATCTGCGCCCCAGCCCGCAGCCACCCGGCGCCCGAGCGGAACTCATCACCGAGGGCGCCAGCCTGATGAGTCGTGATCTCTACGCCCGCGTGGGCGGCCCGTGGTCCTGGGTCGATCGCGCGGGGTGGAGCGACGAGCAGTGGCGAGCCTGGACTGATCGTGAGGCCCACCGCCTGTGGGTCCTTCGAGTCGGGGAGGACATTGCTGGCTACGCCGAACTCGAGCAGGGCGAGGCAGGCGCGGTGGAGATCGCCTACTTCGGGCTGCTCCCCGGCTGGGCCGGGCGCGGGCTCGGCGGCTGGCTGCTGACCTACGCGCTCAGCGAAGCCTGGTCGCTTCCTGGGACACAGCGGGTGTGGGTCCACACCTGCGAACTCGACTCCCCGGCAGCCCTGGCGAACTACCGGGCCCGGGGCATGCGCGAGTTCGCCCGGAGCGTGGAGTGGCGGATGCCGCGACCCGATACGGTCGCCCCATGAGCTATCCGCCGCCACCCCCACCTCCGCCTGGCTTCCCACCCCAGGGACCGGGCTATAGCGGCTATGGCGGCTACGGCGCACCCCCGCCTCCACCGCAGAAGGCACCCGGAATGGCGGTCGCCTCGATCACCCTGGGCATCCTCGGCGTCACCATCGGCCTGTGTCTGTGGTTCCTCCCCGTGATGCCGGTCCTCGCGGTGATCTTCGGGCACATCTCACTGTCCAAGATCCGCATGACTGGACTGCCCGGACGGGGACTGGCGATCACCGGCCTCGTCACCGGCTATGTCGGGATCGGCCTGTCGGCGGTCATCTACATCGTGTCCATCATCGGTGCCTTCAGTGCGCCGTCACCGACCTTCTAGGCACGGTTCGAGGTGAGTCGCCGGGCGCTGGCCCTCTTCA
>CAZVCZ010000046.1:0-11841 GCA_964626275.1 uncultured Bifidobacteriaceae bacterium
CGAGATCCGTGTCGACGATGGTGCGGATTGGTGCAGGAAAACCTAAGGGCGCGACACCACCGATCGCGAAGCCGGTCGCCTGACGCACATGATCAGCATTCGCCTTGCCGATCTCAGCGCCGCCGAGGATCGTCGACACCTTCGCGGTATCGACGCGGTGTCCACCGGATGCGATGACGAGCACGGGTTCGTCATCGGCGAGAAAGATCAGCGAACTGGCGATCTGCCCGACCTCGATACCGAGCGCTGCCGCAGCCTCTTTCGCGGTGCGGGCCGAGTCGTCGAGATGGCGGATCTCACCGGTTGCGCCGACGGCATCGAGTGCCTCACGAACGCGGATCACCGACTGCTGTTCCAGGGGGCCAGGCATGGGCACGAGGTTAGCGATGAGCGCCCCGAGCCCAGCCTGTGCCCTGGGGCGATGCCATCACGGTCAGGCTAGTGTGGGAGGGGTTATTCGCCCATGGTGAGAAGTCGCTGAACAACATCGAAAGAGGGGTGGCTCGCGCACATGCTCGTGGCTTCCCTCGCCCTGGTCGGCCTCTCCACACTGGCGGTTCCCCTGCTGGTCCGCTACCTGGGCCGCTACACCGGCTACCCCCTTGCGCTGGTCTTCTTGATCGCGGCCGGGCTTCTCCTTATCGATGCCCCCGCCGTGATGTCCGGCGAGACAATCGTGCAGTCCTGGCAGTGGGTTCCGGCGTTCGATGTGCAGTTCACCCTCAGGCTCAACGGACTGGCGCTGCTCTTCGCGATGCTCGTCTTGGGCGTGGGTGCACTCGTGCTCAGTTACGCGCCGCAGTACCTCGATCCCACCTACGAGGTGGGCCGCCTCTACACGGTCTTGACCCTTTTCGCCGCGGCCATGCTCGGCATCGTCCTCTCCGGAGACCTGATCCTGCTGCTGGTCTTCTGGGAGATCACCAGCCTGAGCAGCTTCCTGCTCGTCGCAGGCGCGGGAACGTCGGGTGCCAGGCCGGCGATCCGAGCCCTGGTGATCACCGGCCTCGGCGGCCTGTCGCTTTTCGGAGCAGTCGTTCTCCTGGCGGTGAAGACCCAGACCACGAATATCGCCGAGGTCTTCGCGCTCGCACCGGAACGGCTCACGACCACTGACCTATCCCTCGTCGCCGCCCTCATCATCCTGGCCGCCTTCACGAAATCGGCTCAGGTGCCCTTCCACTTCTGGCTTCCCGGGGCCATGGTTGCCGTCACCCCGGTGAGCGCCTACCTCCACGCGGCGACACTGGTCAAGGCCGGCATCTACCTGTTGCTGCTGATGTCGCCACTGTTCTTCGACTTCCCGGCGTGGAACTTCACCCTGCTCACGATCGGCCTGGCCACCGCGGTCTTCGGTGCCTTCGAAGCTCTTCGACAACGCGACCTCAAGGCGCTCCTCGCCTACTCCACTGTCAGCCAACTGGGCACGATGGTCGCCCTGATCGGTGTGGGGACGTCAGCCGCTCTGGAGGCCGCAGCACTGCTCGTTGCCGCGCACGCGCTTTTCAAGGCCACGCTGTTCATGCTGGTGGGTATCGTCGATCGCGAGGCTGGTAGCCGAGATCTCAATGAACTGTCCGGGCTGTGGCGGGTCATGCCCATCACAGCCGGACTCACCGGCCTCGCCGCGATGTCCATGGCCGGTGTGCCCCCGCTGGTCGGATTCGTCGCGAAAGAGGAGGCCTTCTATTCCTTCCTCGACGTCCCCCAGTCCTCATGGGCACAGGGGCAGCAGTGGGCAGGCATCGCCGCGGCGGCCATCGCTGTCTTGGGAGCAGCACTCACCTTCGCCTACAGCGCACGCATCTTCGGCGGTGTCTTCTTCGGTCCGCTCAAGCAGAGCAACCTCTACGAGCCCTCCTGGCTGTTCCTCGCTCCGGCGGTGGTGCCGGCGCTGGCCGGGCTGATCCTCGGTATCGCCCCAGGCCTGCTCAACG
This sequence comes from uncultured Bifidobacteriaceae bacterium, assembly GCA_964626275.1. Lineage (GTDB taxonomy): Bacteria > Actinomycetota > Actinomycetes > S36-B12 > S36-B12 > M55B157. The sequence goes on from CAZVCZ010000046.1 coordinate 1,938, forward strand.
GCATCATCGACCGCACGACCATCGACGTAGGGTTCACCACGACGGGTGCGGATCTGAGTTTGTGGCACGGATTCAGCATCGCGTTGGGCCTCTCGGCGATTGCCATCACTCTCGGACTCATCTTGCACTTCCGACGACGCTGGGTGATCCGTTGGCTGGGGGAGGAACCCCCCGTGGCGAGCGGTCCGATCATCTTCGATCGCATCTGGTTCGGGATCGTCCGGTGGGGCTCCGCAGTGGGACGCTCGGCACACAGTTCCTCCGTCGGTGTGCACCTCTTCGGCGTCGGTGTGTTCATCGTGGCTCTCACCATCATCGGCCTGGCGATCATTCCCGGCGCAACGGAGGGACTGGCGCCGGTGATCGATGGGGCTGTGCAACCAGTCGACCTGGCGATCCTGGTGCTGCTGATTCCAACGGTGGTGTTTCTCGCGCGCGCCCGCACGACGATCACGGCCCTGGTGCTCGCCGGTTTCGTCGGCCTCATCATCGCCGTCTGGCTCATCCTGCTCGGAGCGCCCGACGTTGCCTTGACGCTGCTGCTCGTGGAATTCCTCACGGTGGTCGTCGCTGCGCCCGTTCTTGCGCGACTGCCTCGACATCGGGATATCGGGCGGCCCACATCGGCGGCGATCGCCGCGGTCGTCGTGGGGCTCATCAGTGGCCTTGCCGTCTGGGTGTTCACCGGACGTCGTGGACCATCGGAATTGTCGGAGTACTTCCTCACTGAGGCGGAGCAACTCACGGGCGGCACCAATGTGGTGAACACGATCCTCGTCGATTTCCGTGGCTTGGACACCCTGGGCGAGGTCACCGTTCTCTTCGCCGCTGCACTCGGGCTGTTGGCAGCAACGGCTGTCACCGTTCGGGCGCGCAAGGACGCGGTGATCGAGGTCCTCGGACGTGGTGAGCGCACGGTGGTGCGAGTCGGTGCGCACGTGGTCATCCCGCTCCTGCTCATCGCGACCGTCGTGCTGTTCTGGCGTGGACACGATGAGCCTGGTGGCGGATTCATTGCGGGCCTCACGGCTGGCGCCGCTGTGGCGGTGGCGATGATCGCCGGAATCCGACTGCCCCTTCCGAGCTCGGGTGTGATGCTCGCCGTCGGATTGGCCACGGCAGTGCTGACAGGTCTCATCGGTCCGCTGACCGGCGGCGCAGCATGGGCCCCGGTCAAGGTCGATGTGCCGGTGATCGGATCCTTGACCTCATCGTTGATCTTCGACCTGGGCGTCCTGCTCATCGTCGTCGGGTTGGTGAGGGTTGCCCTCGAGCGGCTCGACGGTATGAACATCGATGACAGTGACGATGAGTTGGACGACGACGACTCCGGTCAGGACGACCAGACGACGAACATCGGCACGATGGGAGCGCGATCATGACTCTCGCGCTTGCTGTTGCACTGCTCACCGGCGTTGGGACGTTCCTCATCGTGCGCGGCGGTGCGGTCCGGCTGATCCTCGGCTTCATCCTGCTGGGTCATGCGGCCAACCTGGTCATCATCGCTGCCGGAGGCACCTTCCGTCGAGAAGCACCCCTCGTCGACGGCGGAGCCTCGCTGGAGACGATGGCGGATCCGCTGCCTCAGGCATTCGTGCTGACCGCGATCGTGATCACCTTCGGCGTCACGGTGTATCTGCTCAGCCTGGTTGCTCGCACGGCGCGAAAGAACTCGCGAGTCGATTCTCGAACGTCGAACGAGGCACCGTCATCGATAGCCGACAGCGTGGACGGAGGGGAACGCCATGAGTGACGTGACCTTCCTGTCCACCTGGGCACTGCCGATGGTCTTCGGCATTCCGCTGCTTGGAGCCGTCGTGACCTTCGTGCTCGGGGCGCGATGGGCTAGTCGGCTGATCGGTTTGCTCGTACCCGTGCTGGTGTTCGTGATTGCGGTGTTCCTGGTCATCTCCACGGCCGCCGGACAGGTGGTCGTCTCCCAGATCGCCGGATGGCCCGGTGGAATCTCGATCGTCTTCGTCGGAGATCTCTTCAGTGCGCTGATGCTCGCCACGTCGGCGGTCCTAGTGTTCACCTGCCTGGTGTTCGCCTACTCGGCAGGCCTGGGCATGGATCGCTGGTTCATTCCGGCCGTGCTCATCATGACCGGGGGTGTCTACGGGGCGTTCGTGACCGGTGACCTGTTCAACCTGTTCGTCATGGTCGAGGTTGCGCTCCTTCCGTCCTACGTCCTCATGTCCCGTAGCGGTGCGCTGACCGCGCTTCGCTCCTCGCGGCTGTATCTCATCGTCAACCTCACCGCGTCCACGCTGTTTCTCGCCGGTCTCGGCATCGTCTACGGAGTGACCGGCACGGTGAATCTGGCCGCACTCGCCGGGCTGGGTGTCCTTCCGGTGGTGGCGGTCGCGGTCGGGGTCGTCATGATCGCGATGATGCTGAAGGCAGCGCTTGTCCCTGCGCACACGTGGCTGCCCGCAACCTATCCCTACACCTCACCGGCGGTGACGGCCCTCTTCTCCGGACTGCTCACCAAGATCGGTGCGTATGCGATCGTGCGGATCATCTCCATCGTCTACGAACCTGGCCAACTCCTCACCGTCATCGTGATCGTTGTCTGCGTGGTGAGCATGGTCGTCGGCGTCATGGGTGCCCTGGGTGAGAGGACGATTCGCGGCGTCTTTACCTTCCAGATGGTGAGTGGAATGGGATACATCCTCGTGGGCGTAGTGCTCGCTGGTGCGATCGGAATGGCAGCGGTCGTGTTCTACCTCATCCACCACATGATCGTGATGACGTCGCTCTTCCTCACCGGTGGGACGGTCGAGCACGAAGAGCGAACGGGAATCATCCGCCGGCTCGGGGGATTGGCGAAAGCTCACCCCATCGCTGCCATCGCCTTCCTGATGGCCGCGCTGTCCATCGTGGGACTCCCGCCGTTCTCGGGATTCTGGGCGAAGCTCGGAGTGCTCACCGCAGCCGTCGATGCCACGGCCGCGATCGTGGTCGTGGTGATCCTGCTCGTGAGCCTGGGGACGCTGATGTCCATGCTCAGGCTCGGCTCCGGAGTTTTCTGGGGACTGCCCAAGGGGGAGCGTGCAGACGAGGAGACTCCTAGCGATGTCACGATCGACCCTGAGAGCGCAGCGGCCAGGGCAGGTGCGACCGGAACCGCGATCGATATCGCCGCGGAGGTCGAGGCGCCTGTGGTCACGCGCTGGCGACCGCTGCTGGTCGTGCCTGGTCTGGCTCTGGCCCTCGTCAGCCTGGGGATCGGGCTCTTCCCGGGCTGGTTGCTCGACCTCACCCAGACTGCGGGAGAGTCCTTGAACGATCCGTCCACCTACGTCTCCTCTGTCCTCGGAGGTGAGACGCGATGAACCCGTACGTGCAACGCCTGTGGCGCCTGCCCGCGCTCGCTGCGTGGGCAACCGGTGCGATCACCAGGGCATCGCTTCAGGTTGCACGCGACATCATCTCCCCGTCGGCAGCACTCAAGCCAGGCATCGTCATCGTCCCGGTCCGACTGACGACGCCCACCCAGATCGCGGTGTGGGTGAGCCTGATCAACCTGACCCCGGGCACCCTCACCATTGAAGTCTCGGATGATCTCGATGAGGCCTGGGTGCACAGCCTGTATGCCGGAGACCCGGAGGCGCTGCGCCAGGAACTGATCGAGTTAGAACAGCGAGTGAGCCATGCCTTCGCCCTACCACTGGCGGTGAAGGCCGCATGACCACGCAGCAGATCGTGAGCAGCATCGCGCTCGTCCTGGTGCTCCTCGGATTCCTCGCGGCCATCATCCGTGCCGCGACGGGCCCGACGAGGGCTGACCGCATCGTGGCCGCCGAACTCGGGTTCGTCTCAGCGGTGAGTGCGATCCTGCTCATCGCGATCCTGCTCGATGAGCCGATCCTGTTCGACTTCGCTCTCGTTGCAGTTCTGATCGGATTCCTCACCACGATCGGTCTGGCGCGTCTGGTCCCGAGGACGCGTGACCGCGAGGATGAGGGACAGGGGGCATCATGATCTCCCTCATCGCCGTCAGCATCCTCGCCCTCACCGGTGCTGGACTCGTCGCCCTCGCCGGCGTGGGCATCCTGCGCCTCCCCGACCCACTGACGCGAGCCAGTGCCGTGTCCAAGGCAGCCGCATTGGGGCTGCTATTGATCATCGTGGCGGCCATGATCGCGGAGTGGTCGGTGCGCTCGCTCATCGTGCTGATCCTGGTGCTCATCGCTCACCTGGTGACGACGCCTCTGTCGGGCACCGCGCTGGCTCGCGCGGCCTATAAGTCGGGGACGGCTCGAGCGCCGGTCACCACGGTCGATGAGCCAGCCGAGCGTGAAGCTCGAAGGGCCGACGAGTCCCCGGAGGACTAGGCGTCCGACGGTCAGTCGTCGATGGCGTGGATGCTCCGGACGAACAGCACCACGAGCCCGGTGACGACCATGATGCCGGCGAGCGCCAGGTAGGTCGGCTGAAGTCCGAAGCCTTCGACCGCGATACCTGTCAACAGCATGGCGACCGGGGGAGCGGCGTAGAAGATCGATAGTTGGACGCCGAAGACTCGACCTTGAACATCAGGGTCGACTCGGCGCTGAACGATGGTCGTGAGGAGCGGATTCATCGGGCCCCAGGCGAGGCCAAGCACGAACGCTGCGACCACCATGACCGGAAGTGGAGGGAGCAGCGCCAGTGGAACGATGGACACCATCGTTCCGAGGAGTACCAGCCGCGCCAGGGTGAGACGTCGCATGCGAGCGATCAGCCAGCCGTAGGCGAAGGAACCGATGACCGAACCGCCGGCGAGAGCGGCGATGACCGCCCCGAGTCCCCAGGGAAGGTCCAGGCCCTCGAAGTAGGCAGGCAGGACCACCGACTCTGTGGGCAGGTAGATCGCGGCAAGGACGAGGATCGCAATCGTCAACGCCCGGAGCGGCACATCGCGCCAGATGACCTTGATGCCAAGCGAGGCTTGCGCCCACATGCCCAACGACTCCGCACCCGATTCCTCGGCGGCGAGTCGTGCCTGCTGTCCGGAATCGGTCACGCGCAGGATCGAGATGAGGAGCGCGGCGACCAGAAACAGGGCGAAGGGAACCCAGAAGGAGGCGATGGCACCGACCGTGGCGATGAGGACGGCCGCGATGAGCGGTCCCAGGGTCCACCCCGTGGCAAAGATGCCCTCGTGGATGCCGTTGAGCCGATCGGTGTCGATTCTTGATTCGCGCGCGACATCAACGATGAGCGATTTGCGAGCGGTGTAGCCGGCGGGATCGAAGATGGCACCAATGAGTGCCAGAACGATGATCGTCGGCAGTGACAGGCCGAAGAGCCAGGCCATCACGGGGAACGCCGCGACGGAGATCGCCGAGGCGATGTCCGAGGCGATGCTGACGACGCGCCGACCGAGTCGATCGACGCCCCAGCCGGCCAGGGGAGAGGCGAGTGCGCCGGGAACAGACGAGATGGCAGCCACAAGCCCTGCGGCTGCGACCGAACCGGTCGATTCCAGGACGAGCCAGGGGATCGTGAGCATCACGATGGCATTGCCGATGCCGGAGACGCCGTTGGCGATCTCGAGCAGGAGGACGGGCGACCAGCGGATGGTCCTCGATCGCGGGGAGGCTGCGGAGCTAGGGGAGGACGTCAGAACGCACCTTCGAGGATGTCCAAGCCCTCCCGGAGCAGCGCCTCGGGAATCGTCAACGGCGGCAGGAAGCGCAACACGTTTCCGAACGTTCCGGCGGTGAGCACCAGCACACCCTGGGCGTGACAGGACTTCGCGACTCGTTGGGTGAGATCCGGATCAGGGGTGTTCGTCCCCGGATGGACCAGTTCGATGGCGACCATGGCACCGCGCCCGCGGATGTCCCCGATCGCCGGAATCCGTTCGGCCATCTCGGTCAGTCGCGGGATCATGATCGACTCGATCTGCTGGGCGCGAGCGCACATGTCGTCGGCTTGCATCGCCTCGATCGCTCCGAGTGCTGCCGCGCAGGCGATCGGATTGCCACCGTAGGTGCCACCGAGGCCTCCGACGTGGACCGCATCCATGATCTCCGTGCGACCCGTGACGGCAGCGAGGGGAAGGCCGCCCGCGATGCCCTTGGCTGTGGTGATCAGGTCGGGAACGACGCCCTCATGCTCGCAGGCGAACCACTGACCTGTTCGGCAGAAACCCGTTTGGATCTCATCAGCAACGAATACGATGCCGTGCTGTGTCGCATAGTCGCGTAGCGCGGGCATGAAGCCTGGAGCGGGGACGATGAAACCACCCTCGCCCTGGATGGGCTCTATCACGATCGCCGCGATATTCGTCCCACCGATTTCCTTGTCCATCTTCGACATCGCCCACGCCGCGACCTCGGCTCCGTCGTGTGGGCCATCGCGGAACGGATAGGACATGGGCATTCGGTACACCTCGGGAGCGAACGGTCCGAACGACTGCTTGTAGGGCATGTTCTTCGCGGTGAGCGCCATGGTGAGATTGGTGCGCCCGTGATACCCGTGCTCGAACACCACGACGGCAGCTCGACCCGTGTGGGCGCGGGCGATCTTCACAGCATTCTCGACCGCCTCGGCACCGGAATTGAACAGCGCCGACTTCTTCGCATGATCACCGGGAGTGAGGTCATTGAGGAGTTCGCTGACCGCGACATAACCCTCATAGGGCGTCACCATGAAACAGGTGTGGGTGAACTTCTCGACCTGTTCGCGGACTCGCTCGACGACGAGCGGATGAGAGTTGCCGACGTTCGTCACGGCGATGCCGGAACCGAGGTCGATGAAGGAGTTACCGTCCACGTCCAGGATGACGCCGCCGCCGGCCCGCTCGGCGAAGACCGGCATGGTGCCGCCGACACCCGCCGAGATGGAAGCGTTGCGGCGGGTCATGAGTGCCTGGGATCGCGGTCCCGGGATCGGGGTGACCAGTCGACGCTCTTGAGGTAGATCGCTGAGGTCGACAGTTGGTTCGAGGGTGTCGGTCATGGGCTAAGCGTAAGCGCCCGCCCCCGCCGTGAGAAGAGTGCGGGCGTACGGTCTACCCCATGCCCGGTCAACCTCCGACTTCAGCGGCTCAGGGGTCGTTGCGACGTGTCGTGATCCTGGGCAGCACCGGCTCGATCGGCACCCAGGCTCTCCAGATCATCGACGCGTCACGGGATCGCTTCGCGGTCGTGGGCCTCGCCGCCGGTGGATCGAATCCTGGGACGCTCGCTGCGCAGGCTTGGGAGTTCCACGTTCCGGTCGTCGCCGTCGAGCGAGCTGACTGCGCCAGGGCTGTGGCCGAGGCACTACGGGCCGAGGCCATCAGGCGGGGGCAGCAGCCGGAGGGCGGACCCGCCTTGCGCATCGGTGCTGATGCCGTCGCGGAACTTGCGGCCGAGCCGGCCGATGTGGTCCTGAATGGCATCGCGGGTGCCGCCGGCTTGAGGCCCACACTGGCGGCGCTCGATGCGGGAACGACCCTGGCGCTGGCGAATAAGGAGTCGCTCATCATCGCCGGACCGGTCGTCACCCAGCGGGCGCTGCCGGGACAGATCGTGCCGGTGGACTCCGAGCACTCCGCATTGGCCCAGGCGCTGCGCGCCGGCAGCAGTGACGAGGTGCGCCGACTCATCCTCACCGCGAGCGGAGGCCCGTTCCGCGGACGCACCCGAGAGCAGTTGGCGCAGGTCACCCCCGAGGACGCCCTCGCCCATCCGACCTGGGACATGGGACCGCTGGTGACGATCAATTCCGCCACCCTGGTCAACAAGGGACTGGAGGTCATCGAAGCCCACCTGCTGTTCGACATGCCTCTGGATCGAATCGATGTCGTGGTGCATCCGCAGTCGGTGGTGCACTCGATGGTGGAGTTCATCGACGGCTCCACCATCGCGCAGGCCAGCCCGCCGGATATGCGGATCCCCATCGCGCTGGGACTCGATTGGCCGTCACGGGTCGCGGATGCTGCTCCTGGCTGCGACTGGACGACGGCGGCCACCTGGGAGTTCTTTCCCCTCGACGATGAGGTATTCCCCGCGGTGAGACTTGCGCGTCGAGCGGCGAAGGCGGGCGGTGGTGCCCCCGCCGTATTCAACGCAGCCGATGAGGTGGCGGTGCAGGCCTTCCTCGAGGGCAGACTGCCCTTCACCGGCATCGTGGATGTCATCGACACCGTCCTGGGGGAATACCTCGACTCGCCGGGGGACGGACATGCGGGAGGGAACCACTGGACCCTCGAACGCGTCCTGTCCTCTGACGCCCAGGGGCGTCAACGGGCCCATGAGATCATCGAGGCCGGGACATCGAACACCACGATGGCCTGACGGGCGTGGCCTGACTCGATGAGGACGGGCCTATCCGCGCTCAGGATGGGAGGAGGCCAGCATGCTGGAGATCATCGGCATCATCGCCTTCGCACTCATCATCATGGCGTCCATCGCCCTGCACGAGATCGGCCACCTCGTTCCGGCGAAGCTGTTCGGGGTCAAGGTCACCGAATACATGGTCGGGTTCGGTCCGACCCTGTGGTCGCGCCGCAAGGGAGAGACGACCTACGGGCTGAAGGCGATCCCCGTCGGTGGCTACATCCGCATGGTCGGGATGCTGCCGCCGCCGAAGGATGCTCCCGAAGGCACCGCCCGCAGCCTCACCACCGGACGCGTGGGCACCTTGATTCAGCAGGCCCGAGAGCAGGCCCTCGAAGAGGTTGCCCCGGGCGACGAGAACCGGGTGTTCTACAAGCTCCCCGTCTATAAGCGCGTCATCATCATGATGGCCGGACCCCTGATGAACCTGCTCATCGCCGTGGCCCTCTTCGGGGCGGTTCTCGTGGGCATCGGACTGCCCGAGCCCTCGACCCAGGTCAACTCCGTGGTCGCCTGTGCTCCGAGCACCGCCAATCCCACCGGCGCCGCCTCCGCGGAGGGGACATGTCCCGACGGCCCGACACCCGCCGCGGCCGCAGGTCTGCAGCCCGGGGATGTCATTACGTCGCTGAACGGTGTCCCGGCCACGTCATGGGATGAACTCTCCGAGCAGATCCGCATCAGTCCACCAGGTCCGGCTGTGCTCGGGATCGACCGCGATGGCGTGGGACAGACGGTCCCGCTCGACATCATCGAGATCACCCGACCGGTCTTCGACGCCGATGGCCAACCGACCGGCGAGACCGTCACGACAGGTTTTCTCGGCGTCCGCCCCGAGTTCGACTACATCGCCCAGCCGTGGTCGGCTGTGCCCGAGCAGATGTGGGACCTCACGGAGCGTTCTGCCGTCGCCCTCGTCAGCCTGCCCGTGCGCCTCTATGAGTTGGTGACCGACACCCTCATCGGGGGTGAGGAGCGTTCGATCGATTCCCCGGTGAGCGTCGTGGGTGCCAGTCGCCTCGGCGGTGACATCGTGGCTTCCGGAGAGACCGCGGAGGCGAAGATCGCCATCTTCTTGAGCCTCGCGGCTTCACTGAACCTGTTCCTGTTCCTGTTCAACCTCCTGCCGATCCTCCCCCTGGACGGCGGCCACGTGGCCGGGGCGCTCTATGAGGGCGCTCGACGACGCATCGCGCGCATTCGCGGCAAGCCCGACCCGGGGCCGGTCGATGTTGCGCGAATGCTGCCCGTTGCCTACGCGGTAGCGATGGTCCTCATCGTCATGGGCGGCATCGTGATCTTCGCCGACCTGTGGCGCCCGCTCAGCCTGTTCTAGGTCCTCTGCTTCCCCCTTGGCAGCTTGGGCAGCCAGCCCGACCTGAAGGATCGGACATTCTCGGGGATACTGAGGGGGTGAGTATCGATCTCGGGATTCCAGCACCGCCGCCGCCCGTTCTCAGCCCGCGCCGCAAGACACGCCAGTTGCTGCTGCGCCACGACACCCACCCGGTGGCCGTCGGCGGGGATGCCCCCGTGAGCGTGCAGTCGATGGCGACCACTCTGACCGCCGACGTCAACGCCACGCT
>CAZVCZ010000047.1:0-11810 GCA_964626275.1 uncultured Bifidobacteriaceae bacterium
GCGACCTTCTCCTGCCGGCCTCCGGCACGAACGATGGCGTACACCTGGTGCTCCTTGCGTGAATGTTCCAAGGCGCGATTGCGCCGACGGGCAAGACTACCTGATTAGGCGTCAGGCTTCATCCTCGGGCTCCCCCACGGCCACGAGTACCTCCGCAGGCTCCTCGGGGCTCCCCTCGGCGACCTCCTCGGCAATCTCCTCGCTGACTTCCTCTGCTGCGGCCTGCTTGGCGATCACATCGGCCGGATCGACCCCCTTGCCCTTGCGGCGACCGGCCTTCGCCGGTGGGGTCTTCACACCCTCGGGAGCGCTCGGGTGCAGCGACACGTGCATGCCGCGCCCACCACAGCTCTCACAGGTCGTCGAGAAGGCCTCGATGAGGCCCTGGCCGATGCGCTTGCGAGTCATCTGGACCAATCCGAGGGAGGTGACCTCGGCGACCTGGTGCTTGGTGCGATCCCGACCCAGGCACTCGACCAGTCGGCGCAGGACGAGATCTCGGTTGCTCTCGAGCACCATGTCGATGAAGTCCACGACGATGATTCCGCCGATGTCGCGCAGCCGCAGTTGGCGCACGATCTCCTCGGCGGCCTCGAGGTTGTTCTTCGTCACGGTCTCTTCGAGGTTTCCGCCCTGTCCGGTGAACTTGCCGGTGTTCACATCGACGACAGTCATCGCCTCGGTGCGGTCGATGACGAGGGAACCACCTGAGGGCAGCCAGACCTTGCGGTCGAGGGCCTTGGTGAGCTGCTCCTCCACGCGCATCTCGGTGAACATGTCCTTCGGCTCCGTCCACGACTCGATGCGCTCGGCGAGATCCGGAGCAACCGCGCTGATGTAGGAGTCGACCTCCGCGCGCAGCGACGATCCGGAGATGACCATCCGGGTGAAGTCCTCGTTGAAGATGTCGCGGATGACCTTGATCGCGAGATCGGGTTCGGCCGACACCACGGAGGGCGGGGTGGCCGAGGAAGCCTTGGCCTGGATGTCCTCCCACTGTGACTGCAGTCGTTCGATATCCCGGGTGATCTCCTCTTCGCTGGCACCCTCGGCCGCGGTGCGAATGATCACTCCGGCGCCCTCGGGCATGACCCGCTTGAGGATGGACTTCAACCGCGAACGCTCGGTGTCGGGCAGTTTGCGGCTGATGCCGGTCATCGATCCATCGGGCACGTAGACCAGGAATCGACCGGGCAGTGAGATCTGGCTGGTCAGCCGGGCGCCCTTGTGGCCCACGGGGTCCTTGGTGACCTGCACGAGGATGGCGTCACCGGACTTCAACGCGACCTCGATGCGCTTCGGCTGGCCCTCGAGACCCGCAGCGTCCCAGTTCACCTCGCCGGCGTACAGCACCGCGTTGCGGCCGCGTCCGATGTCGACGAAGGCCGCCTCCATGGACGGCAGCACGTTCTGCACGCGACCGAGATAGACGTTGCCGACCATGGAGGACGAGGTGCCCTGATCGACGTAGTGCTCCACGAGCACACCGTCTTCGAGCACGGCGATCTGCACTCGGCCATCGGCTTGACGCACCGCCATGACCCGCTCCACGGACTCACGCCGGGCGAGGAACTCAGCCTCGGTGAGGATCGGGGCTCGTCGACGCCCAGCCTCGCGACCATCACGGCGGCGCTGACGCTTCGCCTCGAGCCGTGTCGATCCCTTGACGCTGGTGACATCGCCACCACGTCCGCGGGGCTCACGCACCCGCACGACAGTCTGCGCGGGATCATCGGGCTCGGCTGTCGCATCCTGCCCCCGGCGCCGACGGCGGCGCCGACGGCGAGAAGAGCTGGACTCCTCCCCGCTGCCCTCGGCCATTCCCTCGCTCGGGTCCGCCGAGGACTCCCCCGTCGACCCGCTGTCGTCGGTGGAAGCATCGGCGGGCGCGTCGCCCTCGGCCGACTCGCTGCCCCGACGGCCCCGGCCACCGCGACGACGGCGCCTCCTCGTCGAACCGGACTCGCTGTCGCCGTCGGTTGCCGTCGAATCCTTCGGTGCCGAATCCTTCGGTGTCGATTTCTTCGGTTCCGATTTCTTGGGAGCCGGGGCAGCGACCTCCGGCGCCTGGAAGAGGGGTGCAGCCACCGGAGCGGCCGTGGTCGGCTCGGCTGTCGATCCAGCGGAGGTCGATGCGGAGGATCGGGTCCGGGTCCGCTTCGTCGCCCTTTTTGCGGTCGCGGTCTCCGGCTTCGCGGTCGTGGTCGCCAGCGAGGAATCGTCCGCGTCGGACTTCTTCGCCGTCGACTTGGCCGCCGTCTTCTTCGCGGTGGTCTTCGCGGTGGTCTTGGTGGCTGCCTTCTTCGCTGTCGACTTGGCCGCCGCCTTCTTTGCTGTCGACTTGGCCGTCGTCTTCTTCGCGGTCGACTTGGCCGTCGTCTTCTTCGCGGTGGTCTTCTTCGCCGCTGGCGTTGCCTCTGCGGAGGCGTCGGCGCCCTGGGGCGGACCAGCCGGCCGGGAGGCCGCGCGGCGGCGAGGTCGAGCCGTGGTGGATGAATCTGAGGTAGTGCGGGGTTCCTGTGGGGTCGAATCCTGGTCGACCATGCGTGTCGTTCCCTTCGCGGGCCGCGGGTGAGCGCGGCCCTGCTTCGTGCGCGGGAGGGCCTCTCGGCCTCGCCCGCGTCAAGTCTCAGTCGTGCGGTGGCGCCCCGGTGGGCGCGACCTCATCGGCGCGGAACTCGCGGTCCGGTTCGAACGGGTCGTCGATCGTGACGCCGTCGGCGCTGAGGGGGCCCTGGGCCTCCCGCGTCACCATAGGTGGGACATCGGGGCTCAAGGCCGCCACGCTGCGCAGGGCCGCGAGGATGTCGTCGGGTCGAACGGTCGGGGTCACCGAGCGGACGACCACTCGAAGTATCGCACACGGTCCCTCCCCGCCGGCCTCTCCCGGCCCCTGCGGCGATTCCGAGCCGGCAGCGCGCCCCTCGACCCCCAGGGAGATCAGCGCCGCCCGCACATCGATCATCTTGCGCCCTGACTTGGTCTGGCGCTCCACCTCCGCCGTCGTTGCCGCCCACAGCAGCCCTGCGGCCCGCTCGAGATCGCCACGCGCCACTCCGGGGCAGACGATCCGCCAGGCACTGGCCTGGAGTCTCTCGGCGAAATCACCCGTGCGGGCTTCCACGATGTCGACGATGTCGAGCCCTTCCGGCAGGGCAGCATCGAGGCGCTCCCGCACCTCATCGGGGTCGACTCGCTCCTGGAGTGCGATCTCGACGTACTCCGCCTCGCTCGCGGTGCCAGTGGGGGCGGCGTTCGCATAGGAGATCTTCGGGTGTGGGGAGAAGCCGGAGCTATAGGCCATCGGCACCTCGGCTCGACGCAAGGCTCGCTCGAGCGCCCTCTGGAAGTCGCGGTGGCTGGAGAACCTTAGGCGGCCGCGCTTGGCGTATCGAAGGCGAAGGCGCTGGACCGGGGGGACGTGATGAGCAGCACGAGGCGGAACGCGTCCGCTCACCGAGCGCCCCCGGAAACCACCGTCGGCATCGGCAGGTCGACACTCGGGCCGATCTGGATTTCTGTCCCCATCTGATCGCACACTCCGCAGTCGAAGCAGGGAGTCCAGCGGCAGTCCTCGACCTCGACCTCCTCGAGGGCGTCGAGCCAGTCCTCCCACAACCACTCGCGGTCAAGCCCGGAATCCAGGTGATCCCAGGGCAGCACCTCGGCGTGCTCGCGCTGGCGGGTCGTGAACCAATCGACATCGACTCCGGCCCCTGACAACGCAACCTCGGCGGCGGACATCCAGCGATCGAAATCGAAGTGTTCACTCCAGCCATCGAATCGAGCGCCATCGCGCCAGGCCTGCTCGATCACCGAGCCGACTCGCCGATCACCGCGCGAGAGCAGCCCTTCGACGATCCCCGGCTTTCCATCGTGATAGCGCAGACCGATCGCCTTGCCGTATTCGCGATTCGAGCGGATCGCATCACGCAGCTGGGCCAGACGCGCATCGGTGGTCTCATGATCGAGTTGTGCTGCCCACTGGAAAGGTGTGTGGGGCTTGGGAACGAATCCGCCGATGGACACGGTGCAGCGGATATCACGTCGACCACTCACCTCACGCCCAACGCGGATCACCTCGGCTGCCATGCGCGCGATCTGCAGCACGTCCTCGTCTGTTTCCGTGGGAAGTCCGCACATGAAGTACAACTTGACCTGTCGCCAGCCCGCGGCGTAAGCGGTCGCCACTGTGCGGATCAAATCTTCTTCGCTCACCTGCTTGTTGATGACCTTGCGCAGTCGCTCGCTTCCGCCCTCCGGCGCGAATGTCAGTCCGCTCCGGCGACCGTTGCGAGACAGTTCATTCGCCAGATCGACGTTGAACGCATCGACACGGGTGCTCGGCAGCGACAACGACACCTGAGAGTCGGTGTAGCAATCCGCCAGCGAGGTCGTCAGTGGCGCAATATCGGAATGATCCGCACTCGACAGTGAGAGCAGTCCCACCTCCTCGAACCCGGTGGCGGACAGGCCTCGGGCCACCATAGATTCGATCCCTGCCTTGCTGCGTTCGCGCACGGGACGGGTGATCATCCCGGCCTGGCAGAAACGGCAGCCACGAGTGCAGCCGCGGAAGATCTCCACGCTCATCCGCTCGTGCACCGTCTCGGCCAGCGGCACAAGAGGAGCGCGGGGGTAGTCCCAGTCATCGAGATCCATCACCGTGTGCTTGGACACACGCCAGGGAATGTCCGGCCGCGACGGGACGACACGTCGGATCCGCCCATCCTCGAGATACTCGACTTCATATAGCGACGGCACATAGGCGATGCCCGACCGCGCGACGCGGGCCAACAACTCAGCTCGACCGCCCGGAGAACCCTCCGCCTTGAATTCGCGAACAAGATCGGTAAGTGCGAGTGCCGCCTGCTCACCGTCACCGAGCACCGCTGCATCGATGAAGTCCGCGATCGGTTCAGGATTGAAGGCCGCGTGCCCTCCGGCGATCACGAGCGGATCCCCATCACCACGATCGACAGCGTGGAGCGGGATTCCGGCGAGATCGAGCGCCGTGAGCATGTTGGTGTAGCCCAGCTCGGTCGCGAAGGAGATGCCGAATAGATCGAAGGCACGAACGGGTCGATGGGAATCGACGGTGAACTGCGGAATACCGCGTTCACGCATCAGGGCTTCAAGATCGGGCCACACCGCATAGGTGCGCTCAGCCAGAGCGTCCTCGACTCCGTTGATCACCTCATAGAGGATCGCCACACCCTGGTTGGGGGCACCGACCTCATAGGCATCGGGATACATCAGCGCCCAGCGAACAGTGGTGTCCGCCCACTCCTTCGAGACGGAGTTGACCTCACCGCCGACGTACTGGATGGGCTTGGATACCAGGGGCAAGACCTGTTCGAGATCCGGGAAGACCGACGACACCGTGCTCGAGGACATAACCACCAGCGTAACGACTCAACCACGCATAGCCTGCGAGACCGCCTCAGTCAGATCCGCGGCGAGGCGGGTACCGTCCGGAAAGGCACCTGCTGAGAACGGGACTCCAATGAATCCCGCCCCCGCATCGATGGCCGCTGCTAGGTCCCAGGTGGCATCACCGATCATCGTGGCTGATGCGGGATCCACCGAGAGCGCTTCGCACGCCAGGATCAGACCGTCGCCGTGCGGCTTCGGGCGACTTCCCGGTTGCCGGCCGACCACGACATCGATCTGGACACCGTGGTGGGCGAGAACCTCACGGGCGACATCCGGAGGCAGCAGGGTGATCACGGCCACGGGCCAGTCCTTCACCAGGTCCATCGCCTCGGTCAATCGGGGCATCGCCATGGACTCAGGGATAGCGGCTCGTTCGTGTCGGGCGATCGCATCGGAGGCCTCCTGCCATGTCGATGTCCCCGCGACCGCTACGAGCGCTGACATGCAGGCCTGCGTCGGACGGTCCCAGTCGGTCTCCGGGACAGTGGCTGCTGAGGACTCGCCGAGCAATGCGCGAACGCTCTCCCAGGCTGCCGCGTAATCAGTGAAGGACTGCAGATCGACAAGTGTGCGGTCGAGGTCGAACAGGATCGCCTGGCTCGCGGATCCGGCATTCATGGGACCAGCGTAGGAGCCAGAGCAACTCCCAGCTAGGTATTCGCCGCCGTGTGTACTCGCACATTCGCGAGCAGGCCGAGCGCTATCCAGGAGGCGAACATCGATGTTCCGCCGTACGACACGAAGGGCAGCGGCACTCCGGTGATCGGCATGATGCCGAGATTCATGCCGATGTTCTCGAAGGTCTGGAAGGCCAACCAGGCCATGACACCCGTGGCGACAAGTCGACCGAAGAGATCATCGGCGCCCATCGCGATGCGCATACCTCGCCACAGCACGATGCTCAGTCCGATGATGAAGGCCATCGCTCCGATGTAGCCGGCCTCCTCCGCGATGACGGTGAAGATGAAGTCACTTTCATTGACCGGGACGAAGTTCCCCTGGGTCTGCGGCCCGGAGAACAATCCGTGGCCGAACCAGCCCCCACCGCCGATGGCGATGCGCGCCTGCACCGCGTTGTAGGCCGCGGCTCCCTCGCTCCCTTCGGGATTGAGGAAGGAGGTCAATCGGGCGATCTGATAATCCCGGATGACCCCGAACTGCAAGGCGAGGAACACCGCGACAAGTCCGCCGCCGATGAGACCGGCGAGCCAACGTCGCCTGGCTCCGGACACCGCCACGAGGGTGATGACGATGACCGACATGACCAGGGCCGTGCCGGTGTCGTTCTGCAGCAGGACGAGTCCGATGGGGACGGCCGCCAAAGCGAGGGCGAGGAGCACATCTCGATCACGCGGTTCGGATTCGGCATCCCGCTTCTCGGCGAGGATGAGCGCCATCACCAGGATGATCGAGACCTTCGCCAACTCCGCCGGCTGCAGAGTGAACCCGCCGGGCACCGAGATCCAGGCTCGCGCGCCCGCGATGGTGACACCGAGCGGGGTATAGACGAGGAGGATTCCGAGAATGGACAGCACATAGATCACCGGGGTGTAGGCGCGCAGCAACCGGAAGTCGAGCTTGGAGACGATGAAGGCGAGCACGACGCCGATGGCGATGTTGATCGTGTGCCGGACAAGGAAGTACTGCGGGTCATCCTCTGGGGCGAGATCCGCCCGGCTCGCCGACCAGACGAACACCGTGCTCCCCGCGGAGAGCAGCAAAGCCGAGATGACCAGCCACCAGTCCATTCGCCGCAGATAGGACTGTCGATCCTGCGCGACAGCGCCGACGAAACGCTGGGGACGAGGCTCGGTGACGCTCACGGCAGCAACCCGGAGCCGGAGCGCGTCGCCGCATCCTGCCCCTCCGCATCGAGGCCCGAGGGGCGCATGCCCGGGGTGATGGGCGTGCCGTCAGCGCGCACGATCGGCAGATCGGATGAGGGAACACCATCGATGAGCACGCTGCGGTCAGGATCGACGTCGGTTCCCACGACACCGAAGATCTCCTCATAGATCGCGCGCACGCTCGGACCCGCCGCGGCCGAACCGGTTCCGCCCTCGGTCACCATCATCACCACCGCGTAGCGAGGATCGTCGACAGGCGCGAAGCTGGCATACCAAGCGATCGTGGTTTCGTTTCCGAACACCTGCGCGGAGCCCGTCTTCGAGGCCACGGGCACCTGGTCGAGCGGGAATCCAGCAAATGGACCGCTGCCCGTTCCCTCTGCGGTCACGGCCGCGAGAGATGTCCGCAGGAACTCCAGCGTGTCAGTGTCGGAGAGAACGCCGGTGACCCTGGGTTCGATCTCCCGCACGACTTCACCGCTGCTGGTGAGCACGGCCTTGGCCACGTGCGGTTCGTAGATCCGACCGCCGTTCGCGATCGCGGCGTACACCATCGCCAACTGAAGGGGCGTGATCGCCGTATCGCCCTGACCGATGGAGGCGTTGATCGCATCACCGTTGCGCCAACGGAAACCGTCGAGGCAGTTCTCCTTCGCCAGCGCGGTGAAGTAGTCGGCGAGTTCGGGATCCTCCTCACGCGTCTCGGGGTAGCCCTCCTTCGCGTCCGCGCACCAGTTGTCGCGTCGCTCCTCCCAGGTCTGCTGCTTCTCCAGCCGACCGGCGACCAGCCCCGCCGCTTCACCCGGCAGGTCGATGCCGGTGGAGCGCCCCAGGCCGAACCGCTCCGCGGCATCGGCAATCGGATCCGGAGACTCCAGGGTCGCGGCATTGCCACCCGCTGTCAGCCACATCTCATCGGCGATCCGATAGAACACCGTGTTGCACGACACCTCGAGTGCACGCTGCAGTGAGATCGGACCGAATCCCTCGGATTCGAAGTTGCGGAACGTCTGGGAGCCGACCTCGTATTCGCTGGGGCAGTCATAGGTCCCTTCGAGGTCATACCCCTGTTGCGCTGCGGCATAGGTCGTTACGGGCTTGAACGTGGAGCCGGGAGGGAAGGTGCCCTGCACGGCATTCGACGACAGTGCCTTCGACTTCAACAGGCGGTCGTAGTCCTTGCTCGAGATGCCACCCACCCACAGATCAGGGTCGTAGGTCGGATAACTGGCCATCGCGAGCACGCCGCCGGTCTGCACATCGACGACGACCGCCGCACCCGACGTGCCCTGGTTCCCCAGGTCTCGAGCGCGCAGAACCGCGGCCTCGAGTTGTTCCTCGACGACCGCTTGCAGGTGGGCATCGACATTCGTCACCAGATAGTTGCCGGGCACAGGCTCGGTGATGTCGAGCGTCCCGGTGACCCGTCCGACGGTGTCGACCGCCAAGGTGGTGATGCCGGGAATACCTCGCAGATCGAGGTCGTATTGGGACTCCAGGCCGGTGCGCCCGACGATGTCGCGGCTGCGCAGCCGCGCCGGGTCGCTGGTCTCGCCCTGGGCATCTAGTTGATCCTGGGAGACGGGGCCAAGATAGCCGAGCAGGTGTGCCATGTTCGCGTCGAAGGGCTGCGGATACTCACGCACTGCTTCCAACTGCGCGATGATCCCGGGGAACTCACCGCGCCGCTCCATGATCGCCAGCGCAGTCTCGGTGTCGACATCCTTCGCGACCGGGATGGGCTGATACGGAGAACCGTCCCAGCAGACTGGCGGCGGCGCCGCGCCCTCCTGCCCGCAGGGGATAAGACGCAGGGCCAGGTCCGCCTCGGAGACATCGAGAGCCTCGGCGAGGCGACCGATCACGGCCGCTCCCTCGTCCTCCTCGCGGGCCAGGGTCATCCGATCGATCGAGACCACGAGCGACACCCGGTTGGCCACGAGTGGGCGCCCCCGCTGGTCGAGGACCAGCCCGCGGACAGCCGGTGCGATCACCTCACGGGTGGAGTTCTTCGCCGCGGCCGCCCGATATTCATCGCCGGCGACGAGCTGCAGATACGACAGCCGTGCCACGAGGGTGCCGATCAGGGAGACGACGAGGACGCCGAGGATGATCAGACGCAGGGAGGACCGCTCGCTCATGCCCCTGCCTCACCACCCTCGCTCGGATCATCTTCGGCTCGGTCGACCCGCGCCGCGGGTCGGACGCGCCACGGCCCCTCAGCGGTTCCCCTCCTGTCAGCGGGGGAAGGCCTCGGGCACGACCCGTCGGCTGATACCGCGCACGAAGGGCACGACCACGAGGGACAGCACCCCGGCATACACGGCAGCAGCCACTACCATCGAGGGTACCTCGTCCCAGCGCACCCTTGGGTCACCGAGCAATCCACCGAGAGCTGCTCCCGCGAGGACCGCGAGCCCCCCGGCCGCGGCCGTGAGGCCGGTGGTCACCAGCCACGGGCGTTCATCGGAACCGAACACCCGTCCGAGCGCATAGCCGAACAGCGTGAGTACGAGGGCGGTGATCCCGATGGTGCCCTCCGCGGGCGGGGCGAGATCGAGCAGCAGGCCCATCGCGAACCCCACCGATGCTCCCGTCACCGCCCCGTAGACATAGGCCACCGCGGCGACAGTCACCAGACCGAGGGGTGGGGTCGCACCCCACCAGGGGAACGGAGCGAGCACGCTCACCTCGATGAGGACCGCGAGAAGGACCAGGGTGGCCAGGAGCAGGGTGCGCCGCAGGATCATCGTCGGTCACTCCCCCGCCGGAGCGGGAATGACCCCGCGCGGCTCGGTTCGAGGCGCAGCAACGACGACTCCGACGAGATCGACGGTCGAAGCATCGGCATAGGGGATCAGGTTGGCGACGCGGGTCAACTGCCCCGGCGTCCCGGTCACGGATTCCACCGTGCCGATGGGAATCCCGGGCACGAATGGCCGCCCTCCCTGCGAACCGAAGGTAACGACGACGTCACCGATCGAGATGGCCGCCAACGGGTCGAGCAATTGCATCGTCAACAGGTCCTGTCGACCCGTGCCCGACACGATGCCGATTTGAGAACTCCCCGCGAGGCGACCACCGACGGTCGAGGTGGCATCGACGGTGAGCAGGACGGTCGCGGTGTCTGGGCCCACGGCAACGGTTCGACCGAGAAGGCCACCTCCATTGATCACCGACATGCCGACGTCGATTCCATCCAGCGAGCCGACATCGATGGCGAGGGTCCATGCGAACCCCTGCGCCGGACCAACAGCAATCACCTGGGCGGGCACGATGTCGACGGCGGTGTCCGCGGCGAGCCCCAGCAGTGCCTCGAGTTCGGCGACTCGCGCAACATCGACCGCCAGCGTGTCCAACTCGACGCGGAGCCGCTCGTTTTCGGCTTCGAGTTCAGCAATCCGTTCACTTTGGTCCCCCAGTTGGGAGACGGAATCAATCAGGTTGCCGATGGGCGAGACCACCGTGGTGACGCCCCGCTCGAGGGGCCCGATGACAGCGGCTGCGGCTGACCGCAGGGGCTGGAGTGGACCGCCGCTGGCAGCGCGCAGATCCAGCACGATGAAGGTGATGGACGTGAGCACCAAGATCGCGAGAATCAACCGCGCCCGGCGGACATCCTTCAACGTGTCGTCCTCACGGACCCCGGCTAGTGGCGCGGCTCGGAGATCAGCACCTGCTGCAGGGCCTCGAACTCCTCGACGCACTTGCCGGACCCGAGAGCCACGCAGTCCAGGGGATCGTCGGCCACGACGATGGGCATGCCGGTCTCGTGCCGCAGACGCTCGTCGAGTCCGCGCAGGAGGGCACCGCCACCGGTGAGCACGATGCCGCGATCCATGATGTCTCCGGACAATTCCGGCGGAGTGCGATCCAGGGTGGTCTTCACGACGTCGACGATCGCGTTGACCGGCTCCTCGATTGCCTTGCGAATCTCGTCCGCCGTCACCACGACCGTGCGAGGCAGTCCGCTGACCAGATCACGACCGCGGATTTCCGCATGGGGTTCATCGGGCATCGGGAAGGCCGAGCCGATCGCCACCTTGATCTCCTCCGCCGTTCTCTCGCCAAGCAGCAGGGAGTATTCCTTCTTGATGTACTGGATGATGGCGTTGTCGAGTTCGTCACCACCGACGCGGATTGAAATCGAGGTGACGATGCCACCGAGGGAGATAACAGCGACCTCCGTTGTTCCACCACCGATATCGACGACCATGTTGCCGGTCGGTTCGTGGACCGGGAGGTTCGCGCCGATCGCGGCGGCCATCGGCTCTTCGATGATGTAGACCTTGCGCGCGCCTGCGGCGTAGCCCGCGTCCTTGACAGCTCGCTGCTCGACGCCGGTGATGCCAGAAGGAACGCAGATCACCAGGCGCGGCTTGGCGAGGTGGCGACGACGGTGCACCTTCTGGATGAAGTAGCGCAGCATGCGCTCGGTGGTGTCGAAGTCGGCGATGACCCCGTCCTTGAGGGGGCGGATGGCGACGATGTTGCCCGGCGTCCGACCGATCATCCGTTTCGCATCGG
>CAZVCZ010000048.1:0-11504 GCA_964626275.1 uncultured Bifidobacteriaceae bacterium
ATCATGCGACAGATGCCCGCCTTGGAGGTCGTGCAGTTGCCGACCGCCGGGTTCGAGCACGCGCTTCCGCACCTTCCCAACGGGGTGGTGATGTGCAACGCCGGAGGGGTGCACGACGCGAGCACCGCCGAGTTGGCGGTCGGGCTGATCATCGCGCGTCTGCGACGCATCGACGACATGGCCCGGGCGATGCCACACGGTGAGTGGATTGCTGATCGCTATGACGCGCTCGCTGATCGTCGGGTGGTCATCATCGGGGCCGGCGGTGTCGGTCGTGCCATTGCCGCTCGACTCGAGCCTTTCGAGGTGGAGGTCGCCATGGTGGCCCGGACCGCACGAGATGGCATACACAGCCTCGATGAGCTTCCCCATCTGCTCCCGTCGGCGGATGTCGTCATCCTGGCGGTTCCGCTGGATGAGATGACGCGGGGCATGGTGGACTCGGAATTCCTCGGGCGGATGCGCGATGGGGCCCTGCTCGTCAACGTGGCTCGAGGTGGCGTGGTCCGAACCGATGACCTGCTCGTCGAGATGGCATCTGGTCGGCTTCAGGCGGCACTCGACGTCACGGATCCGGAGCCGCTGCCGGCTGATCATCCGCTATGGACGACACCCGGTGTCCTGATCAGTCCTCATGTCGGCGGGAACACGACCGCCTTCGCTCCGCGCATGCGCCGCCTCATCACCGAGCAGGTGGCCCGCTGGCAAGCGGGTGAGCCGCTGCATCACGTCCTTAGATCCTGACATCAGGCATGGGTCCGCTCCCGACGGTCGAGGTGGCCTAGTCTGGGCAGATGACCGACGCACCCGATCTCAAGCCCCGTAGCCGCGAAGTCACCGATGGGCTCGAGCGTGCCGCCGCCCGCGGCATGCTCCGTGCCGTCGGCATGACCGACGAGGATTTCGTCAAGCCCCAGATCGGCATCGCGTCGTCATGGAACGAGATCACCCCCTGCAACATGTCGCTGGATCGCCTCGCGACGGCGGCGAAGGAGGGAGTACATGCCGGTGGTGGCTTCCCCATGGAGTTCGGCACGATCTCGGTGTCGGATGGCATCTCGATGGGTCATGAAGGGATGCACTTCTCGCTGGTGAGTCGCGAGATCATCGCCGATTCGGTCGAGGCGGTCATGCAGGCAGAACGACTCGACGGCATGGTCACCTTCGCCGGCTGCGATAAGAGCCTGCCCGGCATGCTCATGGCGGCGGCGCGCATCGACCTCGCCAGCGTCTTCGTCTATGCCGGGTCGATTCTGCCCGGGAACGTCACTCTCTCCGACGGTACGAACCGTGACGTCACGATCATCGACGCCTTCGAGGCCGTGGGCGCCTGTGCCCGGGGACTGATGAGCCGCGAGGATGTCGACCGCATCGAGCGTGCGATCTGCCCGGGCGAGGGCGCGTGCGGGGGCATGTACACCGCGAACACCATGGCCAGCGCGGCCGAGGCGATGGGCATGTCGTTGCCCGGTTCGGCGGCTCCTCCTGCGGTTGACCGCCGGCGTGACGGATTTGCCCGTCGTTCCGGGGAAGCGGTGGTGGAACTGATCCGTCAGGGGATCACCACCCGCGACATCATCACCAAGCAGTCCCTGGAGAACGCCATCGCCATCGTGATGGCCTTCGGCGGCTCCACCAATGCAGTGCTCCACCTGCTCGCTATCGCCCATGAGGCAGAAGTAGACCTGCACATGGAGGACTTCCACCGGATCGGGTCGAAGGTGCCGTTACTCGCCGATGTCAAACCGTTCGGCCGCTACGTCATGAGCGATGTCGACCGTGTGGGCGGCGTGCCCGTGGTGATGCGCGCGCTGCTCGATGCTGGGTTGCTCCACGGTGACTGCCTGACCGTGACGGGGAAAACGGTGGCGGAGAATCTCGCGCACCTCGAACCCCCGGATCCCGATGGCGACATCCTGCGCGCTGCGCAGACACCCCTGGACTCCCATGGTGGTATCACCATCCTCCGCGGCTCCCTCGCACCGGAGGGTGCCGTGGTGAAGAACGCCGGCGTGCCTGTCGACTCCTTCGAGGGGACCGCCCGGGTCTTCGAGCGAGAGCAGGCGGCGATGGCGGCGCTGGAGGACGGCACGATCAACGCCGGAGACGTCGTGGTGATCCGCTACGAGGGGCCCAAGGGTGGCCCGGGGATGCGCGAGATGCTCATGATCACCGGTGCCATCAAGGGCGCCGGGCTGGGCAAGGACGTGCTCCTCATCACCGATGGCCGCTTCTCCGGGGGCACGACCGGGCTGTGCGTGGGCCATGTGGCCCCCGAGGCGGTCGACGGTGGTCCCATCGGATTGCTCAAGGATGGCGACCGCATCCGGATCGACATCAACGAACGCACCCTCGACGTCCTCGTCGATGACGCGGAGATGGAACGCCGCCGGGCGGAGTTCGCGCCCCTCCCACCCCGCTACACCCGCGGAGTCCTGGCCAAGTACGCCAAGCTCGTGGGCTCGGCCTCCCAGGGTGCGGTCTGCGACTGACTCCACGGGCCCGGGGAGGTCTTGGCACGGGCCCGGGCCAGGGGGTATGCTCCCCTCCATGCAGCGGATCATCATCGTAGGCAGGCGCGCGGGTTAGCCCGAGCCTGTAGGCGATCCGCGCGCACCCTCCGAGCCCACCGGGCCGGGGGGTTTCGTGTTGGTAAGGGCCGATAGGAGACCATGGAGTGCTGCAGGGGCAGCGCTGCGGGTCGAGGACCGGCCCAGACGAAGTGAGGAAGACAGTGAGTGACGCGAGTGCGACGAGCGCGGGCCAGGTGGACACCGGGAACTCCGGGGAGCAGATCACCGGTGCGCAGAGCCTGATCCGCTCCCTGGAGTATGCGAAGGCCGATGTCGTCTTCGGCATCCCCGGCGGCGCCATCCTCCCGGCGTACGACCCGTTGATGGACTCCACCAGCGTCCGACACATCCTCGTGCGTCATGAGCAGGCGGCCGGTCATGCGGCCGAGGGCTATGCCGCGGCCACGGGGCGCGTGGGGGTCTGCATGGCAACCTCCGGCCCGGGCGCGACCAACCTCGTCACCCCGATCGCGGATGCCCACATGGACTCGGTCCCGCTCGTGGCCATCACCGGTCAGGTGACGTCCTCGGCCATCGGAACCGATGCCTTCCAGGAGGCCGATATCCGGGGCATCACGATGCCCATCACGAAGCACAACTTCCTCGTCACCGATCCCGCCGAGATCCCCAGGGCGATCGCCGAGGCCTTCCACCTCGCCTCGACTGGCCGACCGGGCCCTGTCCTGGTCGACATCTCCAAGGACGCCCTCCAGGCATCCACGACCTTCGCCTGGCCGGAGCGGATCGAACTCCCGGGATACCATCCGGTGACCCGCCCGCACAGCAAGCAGGTCCGCGAAGCCGCTCGCCTCATTGCCGACGCGAAGCGCCCGGTGCTCTACGTCGGTGGCGGTGTCATTCGTGCGCAGGCCTCCCCCCAGTTGCTCCGGCTCGCCGAACTGGCCGGGTTGCCGGTGGTGACGACGCTGATGGCCCGTGGCGCCTTCCCGGATGCGCACCCGCAGCATCTGGGAATGCCCGGCATGCACGGCACGGTCTCCGCAGTGGGAGCACTGCAGAAGTCCGATCTCATCATCGCCCTCGGTGCCCGTTTCGATGACCGCGTGACCGGCAAACTCGACACCTTCGCTCCCGACGCGTCGATCATCCATGTCGACATCGATCCGGCGGAGATCTCCAAGAATCGCTATGCCGACGTGCCGATCGTGGGCGATGTCGGGGAATTCATCACCGAACTCGTGGCCGTGCTCGGCGAGGAGCAGGCCGCCGGTCATCAGGGCGATTATGAAGCGTGGTGGAGCACGTTGAACCACTGGCGCGAGACCTATCCGCTGGGCTATGACCTGCCCTCCGACGGATCGCTGTCCCCGCAGTTGGTGATCCAGCGCCTCGGCGCGATCGCCGGCCCCGAGGCGGTGTACGCCGCCGGAGTCGGTCAACACCAGATGTGGGCGGCGCAGTTCATCGGCTATCAGAATCCGCGCACATGGCTGAATTCAGGCGGACTCGGCACGATGGGGTACGCCGTCCCCGCGGCTATGGGGGCCAAGGTCGGCCTGCCGGACACCACGGTCTGGGCTGTCGATGGTGATGGTTGCTTCCAGATGACGAATCAGGAATTGGCGACCTGTGCGATCAACGACATCCCGATCAAGGTGGCGCTGATCAATAACTCCAGCCTGGGCATGGTGCGCCAGTGGCAGACCCTGTTCTACAACGAGCGCTATTCCCAGACCGATCTGCACTCCCATCGCTTCCCCGACTTCGTCAAGCTCGCTGAGGCTTACGGCTGCTACGGACTGCAGTGCGACAGCCCGGACCAGGTCGACCTGACGATCGAGAAGGCGATGAGCATCAACGACGCCCCGGTCGTCATCGACTTCGTCGTGCACAAGGACGCGATGGTGTGGCCGATGGTGGCCGCCGGCACGAGCAATGACGACATCATGGTCGCTCGTGAGATGGCGCCATCGTGGGATCGGGAGGACTGATCAGATGAGTCGCCACACCCTGTCCGTTCTCGTCGAGGACAAGCCCGGTGTGCTTGCCCGCGTCGCGAGCCTGTTCTCTCGCCGGGGATTCAACATCGAGTCGCTTGCGGTCGGCCCCACCGAGATGCCCGAGGTGTCCCGGATGACGATCGAGGTGTCGGTGGAGTCGCTGCCTCTCGAGCAGGTGACCAAGCAGTTGAACAAGCTGGTCAACGTCCTCAAGATCGTCGAACTCGAGCCGGACTCCTCCGTGCAACGCGAGATCATGCTCGTCAAGGTTCGTGCGGACTCCGCTACACGGTCGTCCATCCTCGAAACGGTCCAGTTGTTCCGGGCGAAGGTGGTCGATGTTGCGCTCGACGCTGTCACCATCGAGGCCACCGGGGATCACGACAAGCTGATGGCCCTGCTCCGGGTGCTCGAGCCATATGGCATCAAGGAGCTGGTCAAGTCGGGGATGGTGGCCCTGTCCCGAGGGGGGCGGGCGATGACCGACCGGACGCTGCGACCGGTCGACCGCACCGGTTGAGGTGCCCGAACCACCCGATAGCCTGCGCTCAACGCAGATCGATTGACCGCAACCGAAGACTGACATCGAAGACCTGGAGGAATCCCCGTGGCCGAGTTGTTCTACGAAGCCAATGCCGACCCGTCGATCATCGCGAACCGCGTCGTCGCGGTCCTCGGTTATGGCAGCCAGGGGCATGCCCACGCGCTGAGCCTGCGCGACTCCGGGGTCGATGTGCGAGTAGGACTCGCCGAGGGCTCCAAGAGTCGGGCCCGAGCGGAGGAAGAGGGCCTACGGGTCGTCGATCCGGCGACGGCAGCGGCTGAGGCCGACGTCATCATGATGCTGGTTCCCGACCCGGTGCAAAAGAGGCTCTACGCCGAGGCTGTGGCACCCAATCTCCAGGAAGGTGATGCGCTGTTCTTCGCGCACGGATTCTCGATCCGCTTCGGCTTCATCACGCCACCACCGTTCGTCGATGTGTGCATGGTCGCCCCCAAGGGCCCGGGTCACCTCGTTCGCCGCGAATACGTCGCCGGCCGAGGCGTTCCGGCTATCGTCGCCGTCGAGCAGGACGCGACCGGCGAGGCCTGGCCGTTGGCCCTGTCCTACGCGCGAGCGATCGGGTGCCTGCGCGCCGGAGGCATCAAGACCACCTTCACCGAGGAGACCGAGACCGACCTGTTCGGTGAGCAGGCTGTGTTGTGCGGTGGTGCCTCGCAGCTGGTGATGAAGGGTTTCGAGACGCTGGTCGAGGCGGGCTATCAGCCCGAGGTTGCCTACTTCGAGTGCCTGCACGAGTTGAAGTTGATCGTGGATCTGATGTACGAGGGTGGCATCGCCAAGCAGCGCTGGAGCGTCTCCGATACAGCGGAATACGGCGATTATGTCTCTGGTCCGCGCGTGATCGACGACCGAGTCAAGGAGAACATGAAGGCGGTCCTTGCCGATGTTCAAAGCGGTGCGTTCGCGGAGCGCTTCATGGCGGACCAGGAAGCTGGCGGTCCGGAGTTCAAGGCGATGCGCGCGGAGGCCGAGCAGCACCCCATCGAGAAGGTGGGCTCCGAGCTGCGCGGCCTGATGAGCTGGATCGACTCCGGCGATGATGACTACATCGAGGGCACTGCGGCCCGCTGATCGCTCGTGGCCGCCGAACCGGATAAGACCTGTGCTCGATGCGGGCGTCGGATCGAGTGGCGCAAGAAGTGGGAGCGGAACTGGGACGAGATCCGCTACTGCTCGAAGGCATGTCGCTCGGCGCGGCTGACGAGCACGGATGAGCGGCTCGAGTCGGCGATCATCGACCTGCTCGGTCAGCGCTCGCGCGATGCGAGCATCTGCCCGAGTGAGGCGGCGCGACTCGTGGCCGGCACGGACGACGAGCAAGCCTGGCGGGCCATGATGGAGCCCGCGCGATCCGCCGCTCGACGCCTGGTGGCGCAGGGAGAGGTCGAGATCATGCAGTCAGGCCGGGTGGTGGACCCCTCGACAGCACGGGGTCCTATCCGGATCAGGCGCGCGCGATGACGATGATCGAGGCGCGTGAACTGCCCATCCCAGATCCCGGGGGAATCCTCGAGTGGGTGTCGGCTCACCTCGGTGACCTCAGTGTGGGGGAGGTTCGCCGGGGTGCCCTCACCGGCGGCCAGAGTGCCGCTGATGCAGCGCTGGCGTCCTTCGATGTAGCCGGTTACGCGCAGCGTCGTAATGAGGTGTGGCCGGCTGATCGTCAGGGTGCCTCGCGACTGTCGGCCTATATCCGCCATGGCCTGCTCTCACTGCCGCACGTGTGGGGTTACGTCGAGCCGGGTCCCGCGCGTGACGTGGAGTCCTTTCGCAGCGAATTGCTGTGGCAGGAGTACGCACGCCATCTCTACGCTCGCCTCGGCCGGGGGACGGCGCGCTCTCTCCGTTTTGCGGTTCCGGAACGTTCCGGCGACGTCGATTCATCGACATCCGGCTGGGACCAGGACCTGGCCTGCCTGGATCTGTCCGTCGACAATCTGCACCGAGACGGATGGCTCACCAACCAGCAGCGCATGTGGCTGGCGTCCCAGCACACGGTGAGGGAGGGACTCGGATGGCGCGATGGCGAGGACGAGTTCTTCCGATTCCTCCTCGATGGCTCGCGGGCGGCGAACCGGGTGGGCTGGCAGTGGACCGTCGGTGCGCTCACCGGGAAGGAGTACGGCTTCTCCCGGTGGCAGGTGGAGAAGCGCGCGCCCGGGCTGTGCGGGACCTGCGCGCGGGAGGCGTCATGCCCGATCTCGGAATGGCCCGATGAGCACTCGCCGGAACCGCGAGCGGTGGTCGATCCGCTGATACGTCAGGATCCCGACCTGGAGGCCACGCGTGGACCATCGCAGGTACAGAGCGATGGCAGGGGAATGGTCGAGGCGGTGTG
This sequence comes from uncultured Bifidobacteriaceae bacterium, assembly GCA_964626275.1. Lineage (GTDB taxonomy): Bacteria > Actinomycetota > Actinomycetes > S36-B12 > S36-B12 > M55B157. The sequence continues at coordinate 7,438 of CAZVCZ010000048.1, forward strand.
GCTCACTGCCGAGTCCCTCGGTGACGATGATCCCGCTCTGGCAGCGTGGCCGGACGTACCCGCGGTGTTCGTCTTCGATATCGCCCTGCTCACCAAACTCAGACTGGCAGCGCACCGACTGGTCTTCCTGGCCGAGTGCCTCGCTGATCTCGCGACGCGTCGACCACTCACCATCGTCCGGGGGGATCCGGTAGAGGTTCTGGCCGGCCGGCGCCTCGCAGCCACCTTCGCCCCCGTGCCCGGATGGCGTTCCCGCAGTGTTCAACTCAACCTGGCATCGATCCATCCCTGGCCGTGGCTGGTCCCGCCACATGCCGGGCCCCTCACGTCCTTCACCGCATGGCGCCGCCGGGCCCGGGTGTGAAGGGCTGACTAGACTGCAGTCCGCACATGTTCGAAGAGATGACCGATCCACGATCCCGATCCCATGAGGTGCCCCGTGTCGAAGCCTGTCGTCCTGATCGCCGAAGAACTCTCACCGGCGACCGTCGAGGCCCTCGGGCCGGATTTCGAGATCCGTTACTGCGATGGGGCTGATCGAGCGGCGTTGCTCCCGGCGATCGCCGATGTCGATGCCATCCTGGTCCGCTCGGCGACCAAGGTCGATGCCGAGGCGATCGCCGCAGCTCAGCGGCTGAAGGTGATCGCTCGCGCTGGCGTCGGGCTAGACAACGTCGATGTGAAGGCAGCAACCCAGGCCGGCGTCATGGTCGTCAACGCTCCGACGTCGAATATCGTCAGTGCCGCTGAACTAGCGGTCGGGCTCCTCCTCGCCAGCGCCCGCAAGATCGTCCCCGCGAACCTCGCCCTGAAGGGTGGGGAGTGGAAGCGCTCGAAGTACACCGGCGTCGAACTCACCGAGAAGACCGTCGGCATCGTCGGCCTCGGACGGATCGGCATCCTCGTGGCCCAGCGCCTGTCGGCCTTCGGGGTGCGCCTCATCGCCTACGATCCCTACGTCCAGCCGGCCCGCGCGGCGCAGATCGGCGTGCGCATGGTGACCCTCGAGGAGCTCCTCGCCGAGTCGGACTTCATCACCGTCCACCTGCCGAAGACTCCGGAGACGGTCAACCTCATCAACGCCGAGAAGTTGGCCCTCGTCAAGCCCGGCGTGCACATCATCAACGCTGCACGCGGCGGCATCATCGACGAGGAGGCGCTGTTCCAGGCGATGAGCGAGGGGCGCGTGGGTGGCGCCGGTCTCGACGTCTACGCCAGCGAGCCCTGCACCGACTCCCCGCTGTTCGGCCTCGAGAACGTCGTGGCGACCCCGCACCTCGGTGCCTCCACCGATGAGGCCCAGGAGAAGGCGGGAATCGCGGTGGCACGCTCGGTGCGTCTGGCCCTCGCCGGGGAACTGGTGCCCGACGCCGTCAACGTCCAGGGTGGCTCGGTGGCTGAGCCGATTCGACCCCTGCTCCCACTCGCCGAGCACCTCGGGGAGATCGCCAGTTCCCTCGTCGACACCGCGGTCGAGCGAGTCGATGTCGAGGTCCGTGGCGAAGCCGCTGATCTCGATGTGCGCGTCATCGAACTTGCCGCGCTCAAGGGGGTCTTCTCCGGTCTGGTGCACGATCCGGTGTCCTTCGTCAACGCCCCGGTCCTCGCCGAGCAGCGTGGAGTCGAGGTGGCGCTCGTGACGGATCGCGAGAGCCCCGATCACCGCACCCTGGTTCGGGTCCGGCTCACCCTCACCGACGGTGTCACCCTGTCGGTGGCAGGAACCGTCACCGGTGCCCGCGATGTGGAGAAGCTCGTCGAGGTCGACGAGTTCGACGTGGATGTCCCCCTCAGCGAGCACATGGCGCTGTTCCGCTACCACGACCGTCCGGGCATGGTCGGCGTCGTCGGCCGCATCCTCGGCGAGGCGCAGGTCAATATCGGCGGGATGCAGGTCAGCCGCGATGACGCCGGTGGCCACGCACTCATCGTGCTCACCGTCGACAGCCCGGTCGATAACGAGACGCTGACGTCGATCGTGTCCGAGATCGGCGCCCACACGGGACGTGCGGTCAACATCGCCTGGAGCTAGGCCCCGCGCAGGGAGCCGCGGCCTGACCGCGACTGCGAATCAGTCGCGGAAGGACCGGTTCACCGCGCTGATGATCGCCTTCAGCGATGACGTCGTGATCGAGGGATCGATTCCGACGCCCCACAGCACGCGACCATCGACTGCACACTCGCAGTAGGACGCGGCGATCGCATCGCCACCGGCGCTCATCGCATGCTCGGCATAGTCGAGGACCCGAACATCGATGTCCACGGTGGCCAGGGCGTCGCAGAATGCCGCCACCGGGCCATTTCCCTGGCCGGTGATCTCGATCTGCTCGCCATCCTGAAGGAGGTTGACCTCGACGCTCGTAGCGCCATCGACCGCCGAGTCCTGGCGCACGGACACCAGCGAGAAGCGACCCCAGGGCGCCGCGGGATCGGGGAGGTACTCCGCGGAGAAGGTCGACCACATCGCCTCCGGTGAGATCTCCCCGCCCTCCGAGTCGGTGCGCTCCTGGATCACGTGCGAGAACTCGATCTGCAGGCGGCGCGGCAGTTCCAACTTGTGCTCGGTGCGCATGATGTAGGCGATTCCGCCCTTGCCGGACTGGGAGTTGACCCGAATGACCGCCTCGTAGGTGCGACCGACGTCCTTCGGATCGATCGGCAGGTAGGGCACCTCCCAGGGGTAATCGTCGACCTCGGTGCCTGCTGCGAGTGCCTCGGCCTCCAGGGCGCGCAGGCCCTTGTTGATCGCGTCCTGGTGCGATCCGGAGAAGGCGGTGTAGACCAGGTCACCGCCATAGGGGTGACGCTCATTCACGGGGAGTTGATTGCAGTACTCCACTGTGCGGCGGATGTCATCGATGTCGGAGAAGTCGATCTGCGGATCGATGCCCTGGCTGAACAGGTTCATGCCGAGGGTGACCAGGCAGACGTTGCCGGTGCGCTCGCCGTTGCCGAACAGGCAGCCCTCGATGCGATCGGCTCCGGCCATGTACCCGAGTTCGGCTGCAGCGACTGCGGTTCCGCGGTCGTTGTGTGGGTGCAGGCTCAGCACGATCGAGTCGCGGCGCTCCAAGTGGCGGTTCATCCACTCGATGGAATCGGCGTAGACGTTGGGGGTGGCCATCTCGACCGTCGCGGGCAGGTTGAGGATCACCTTGCGCTCCGGTGTCGGCTGCCACACATCGGTGACGGCATTGCAGACCTCGACGGCGTAATCCAGCTCCGTCCCGGTATAGGACTCCGGGGAGTACTCGAAGTAGATGTCGGTTTCATGAGCGATCTGTTCGGCGTACTTGGCGCACAACTGCGCACCATGGACCGCGATGTCCTTGATGCCGTCGCGGTCCAGGCCGAACACCACTCGGCGCTGCAGCGTCGAGGTGGAGTTGTAGAGGTGGACGATCGCCTGCTTGGCCCCGCGAATGGCATCGAAGGTCCGCTCGATGAGGTGCTCACGGGATTGCGTCAGGACCTGGATGACTACGTCATCGGGAATCAGGTCCTCCTCGATGAGCATGCGCACGAAGTCGAAGTCGGTCTGCGACGCGGAGGGGAAACCGACTTCGATCTCCTTGTAACCCATCTGCACCAGGAGTTCAAACATGCGCCGCTTGCGTCCCGGCGTCATGGGGTCGATCAGGGCCTGGTTGCCATCGCGCAGGTCAACGGCACACCAGCGGGGCGCGGTGGTGATGGTCTTGGCCGGCCAGGTGCGATCGGGCAGTGCAATGGGCTCGAAGGGGCGGTAGCGCTGCCACGGCATGGGGGAGGGGCGTTGAGTGAAGCGACGCTCGTACTCATTTGGTGCGGGGGTGGTGGACATGGAATTCTCCTCAGCGACGGTGGGGTGACCGGCGAACGAGGAGACTCCGCGACGAGTGGGCCGGTCGTTAGGCCTCGTCGCGGCAGCCAAGGAGCAGCATCGCCATCATTACCCAGGATCATACACCGGCAGCCGCGCTGCTCGCGCCCTCGGCGCCCGCGCTACCCTCAGCCACCATGGCCCAGCAGTTGAATCTCGCTCTCATCCCCGGCGACGGAATCGGTACCGAGGTCGTCGCCGAAGC
>CAZVCZ010000049.1:0-11482 GCA_964626275.1 uncultured Bifidobacteriaceae bacterium
TCCCACCCTCGGGTTGTGCCTCGGCCTGCAGTGCATGGTGATCGAATATGCGCGCAACGTCGCAGGCCTTGAGGGGGCAAACTCCGCGGAGTTTGATGAATCGACCCCCTTCCCCGTGATCTCGACGATGACCGATCAGCGGGATGTTGTCGCCGGCGAGCGGGACATGGGCGGCACCATGAGGCTCGGCCTCTACCCGGCCAAGTTGCGCGAGGATTCGATCGTCGCCCAGACCTATGGCGTTCCCTATGTCGATGAGCGTCACCGACACCGCTTCGAGGTCAACAATGAGTACCGGGGAGCCCTCGAGGAAGCGGGTTTGGTCATCTCGGGAACCTCGCCGGATGGGCGACTGGTGGAATTCGTCGAACTGCCGGCGCAGACCCACCCCTATTTCGTGGGTACCCAGGCGCATCCGGAGTTCCGTTCGAGGCCGACCCGAGCCCATCCGCTGTTCAGCGGGCTCGTTGCAGCGGCCCTGGCGCGGCGCGCCGCGGATGCCTCGATGGACTCCGTCTCGCTTGACCGCTCCTGATCGCGAACTCCGGTGACCTCAGCGGAGTCCGGCGAGGAGCGCTGGTCAGAAGAGGTTCGCGACGTCCGCGACCCCTACCCCGTGGTGTCGTCGCAGTCGCGGTTCACCGGCCATGTCTGGTCGGTTCGCTCGGACTCCATCGACTTCGGGGAGGGAGTTGTCGTCGAGCGGGACATCCTCGACCACCCCGGCGCTGTCGGCGTCGCCGCGATCGATGACGCCGGCGCCATCCTCCTGATCCGCCAATACCGACATCCGGTGGGCGGGTATCTGTTCGAGTTGCCGGCGGGACTTCGAGATGTCCAGGACGAGCATCCTCTCGTCACCGCCCAACGGGAATTGGCCGAGGAGGCGGGCTTGGCGGCGAATCGCTGGGATGTGCTGGTGGACTTCTTCAACTCCCCGGGTGGTTCCAATGAAGCGTTTCGCTGCTTCCTCGCCAGGGATGTGTACGAGATCCCGGGTGGCCGCCAGCATTCTGGGGAAGCCGAGGAACGGTCACTGCCTCGAGTGTGGCTTCCCCTAGACGAGGCGGTCGGCCTCGTGCTGGGTGGAGCGCTGCACAACCCGACCACTGTCATGGGGGTCCTCGCCGCACATGCCGCTCAGGAGCGTGGCTGGACCACGCTGAGGCCGGCTGAGGGGCCGATGTGGACCTTGCCCGATGATGCGCCAGACGCGACCCCGAACGTGCCCTAGAGTCAGGGACGGTTGCTGGTCGCTGCGGGTGAGTCCGCAAGGCCCTGCGCGTCGGGCCAGCCGGCCAGAGGCGAACGAGTTGAATCGATAGGAGAGGCGTCATGCGCGTCGGTATCCCCACCGAGGTCAAGAACCATGAGTACCGGGTGGCGATCACCCCGGCCGGGGTCGTGGAGTTGACCAAGCACGGCCACGAGGTGTTCATCCAGTCCGGGGCCGGGATCGGTTCGTCCATCCCTGATGACGAGTATGTCGCGGCCGGTGCGCGCATCCTGGCGACCGCAGATGACGTGTGGGAGACCGGCGAGATGATCTTGAAGGTCAAGGAGCCGATCGCGGAGGAATATCCCCGGATGCGCGAAGGCCAGGTCCTCTTCACCTACCTGCATCTCGCGGCGTCACGCCCCTGCACCGATGCCCTCCTCGAGCGCAAGGTCACGGCCATCGCCTACGAGACAGTCGAGTTGCCTGACCGCAGCCTGCCACTGCTCGCGCCGATGTCCGAGGTGGCAGGACGGATGGCTCCCCAGGTCGGGGCGTTCAGCCTCCAGCGGGCGAACGGTGGTCGCGGAGTGCTCATGGGTGGGGTCTCCGGTGTGTACGCCGCGAAGGTCGTCGTGATCGGCGCTGGAGTGTCGGGCATGAACGCTGCCGCCATTGCCCTGGGCATGCAGGCAGAAGTCCTCCTGCTCGACCGCAACATCGCTCGGCTGCGCCAGGCGGATGCGATCTATCAGGGCCACATGCAGACCGTGGCGTCGAACACCTACGAGATCGAAAAGGCCGTGCTCGACGCTGATCTGGTCATTGGGGCCGTACTCGTCCCGGGAGCCAAGGCACCCACGCTGATCTCCAACGAACTGGTCTCGCGAATGAAGCCCGGCGCTGTGCTCGTTGACATCTCCATCGACCAGGGGGGCTGCTTCGAGGACTCCCGACCCACGACCCACGCGGACCCGACTTATCCGGTCCACGACACGTTGTTCTACTGCGTGGCGAATATGCCCGGAGCCGTACCGCACACCTCGACTTATGCGCTTACCAACGTCACGCTGCCCTACGCCGTCGAACTCGCCGATCATGGTTGGGCTGGGGCATTGCGCCGTGACGCCTCCCTACGTCCGGGGTTGAACACCCATGATGGGCAGATCACCTATGCCGCGGTTGGCGAGGCATTCGGTCTGCCGGTGGTCTCGGTCGAGGAGATCCTCGCCTGAGCGGGAGCACGACGGGGCTGCATCAGGCGGTCGGGATCTATCTCGATCACCTCACGGTGGAACGCGGCCTGGCGCGCAACACCCTGCAGGCCTACCGGCGGGATCTGCATCGCTATCTCGGTTGGTGCGAGCAGCGTGGGCTATCCGACATCGAGCAGGTGACCCCCGCCGACCTCCAGGACTTCGCTGCGGCCCTCGCGACGGGAGGGGATGGTGGTCGGGCCCTGGCCACCTCGTCCCTGGCCCGCACGATCGTCGCGGTCCGCGGGTTTCATTCGTTCTGCGTGGAGGAGGGATGGTCCACCACCGATCCCACCCGGCAGTGGCACCCGCCCACCCCACCTCGCCGGCTGCCCAAGGCGCTGAGCTATGACGACGTGGAGTCATTGCTGGCGGCCGCCGGGCTCGGGGATGACCCGGTCACGCTGCGCAACGCCGGCCTGCTGGAGTTGCTCTATGGCACAGGGGCCCGGATCGAGGAAGCGTGCCGCCTCGACCGTGACGACCTCGATCTCGTGGAACGAACGGTGCTCCTGCATGGCAAGGGCGGCCGGGATCGACTGCTGCCCCTGGGGACCGCCGCGGTGACCGCGCTGGACGCCTACCTCATCCGGGGCAGGCCCGCCTTCGTGAAAACCTCCGCTCCCGCGGTCTTCTTGAACTCCCTGGGGCGTCGATTGAGCCGACAAAGCGCCTGGGCGATCGTGTCCGAGGCGGCGGAGCGCGCCGGGATCGCCCAGCAGGTATCGCCCCACACCCTGCGCCACTCCTTCGCCACCCATCTGGTCGAGCGGGGCGCCGATGTCCGTGTCGTCCAGGAGCTGCTCGGCCACGCCTCGGTGACGACGACCCAGATCTATACCCGGGTCACGGTCGACACGCTTCGGGAGATCTACGTCTCCAGCCACCCCAGAGCCCGAGAATCCGGAGCGTCGGGCACCTAGCCTGCGCCCTGGTCTGGGATGATGCGCGGGTGGAAGAGCAGTCCGTCGAGGTAGTCGAGGTCGAAGAGTCGACAGGCGGGGATCCGGTGCAGGCGGATCTCGGCCCGACGGGTCGTCCCCTTCCCGATTTCCCGATTCCAGGCCCGCTCGACGGGCGTGGGCCGGCACGGATCATCGCCATGGTCAACCAGAAGGGCGGTGTCGGGAAGACCACGTCGACGGTGAACCTGGGGGCTGCTCTCGCGGAATACGGCCGTCGGGTCCTCCTCGTCGACTTCGATCCCCAGGGAGCCCTGTCGGTTGCGCTCGGAGTTCCGGCGCACCAACTCGAGCGGTCGGTTTACGACCTGCTCATGGACGATGAGTGCTCGATCGGTGATGTCACCGTGGCGACCACGGTCGAGGGTCTCGATCTCGTGCCGAGCAACATCGATCTGTCCGCAGCAGAGGTCGCACTCGTCAATGAGGTCGCGCGTGAGCATGCACTGGCTCGAGCCCTCGCCCCGGTTGTCGATGACTACGACTACATCATTATCGACTGCCAGCCCAGCCTCGGTCTGCTCACCGTCAACGCGCTCACCGCTGCCGACGGGGTCGTCATTCCGCTGGAATGCGAATACTTCGCGCTCCGGGGGGCCAAGTTGCTGATGGACACGATCGCGAAGGTCCGCTCGCGATTGAATCCCCGGCTGAAGGTCATCGGTGTCGTCGCGACGATGTATGACGCACGAACCCTTCACACTCGCGAGGTCCTCGCCCGTGTGGTCGATGCGTTTGGCGACGATGTCTTCCACACGGTGATCAGTCGCACCATCAAGTTCCCCGACGCCACCGTGGCGGGTGAACCGATTACCTCCTTCGCCCCGTCGCATCCCGCAGCCGACGCCTACCGACAACTCGCACGTGAACTGATGACGCGGTGACCGCCGTCGACACCGTCCCGCAGGAGTCCTCTTTCACCGTGACGGTGGAAGGCTTCGAGGGCCCGTTCGATCTGCTCCTGTCGTTGATCTCCAAGCACAAACTGGAGGTCACCGAACTTGCTCTGCATCAGGTCACCGACGACTTCATCTCCCACATCCGCGCTCAGGGTCCCCTCTGGGATCTCGACGAAGCGACGGAATTCCTCGTGGTCGCCGCCACCCTGCTGGACTTGAAGGCCGCACGACTTCTGCCCTCCGGTGAAGTGGAGGACGAGGAGGATCTCGCACTGTTCGAGGCGAGGGACCTGCTGTTTGCGCGACTGCTGCAATATCGGGCGTACAAGCAGGTGTCGGCGGTGCTCGCGGAGCGCATGGGAACGGCCGCACGCAGCCATCCGCGGCAGGTGGGCATGGAGCCCCATCTCGCGGCCCTGCTGCCCGAGGTCCTCCTCGGCTTGGGCCCGCAGGAGTTTGCCGCACTTGCTGCGCGAGCGCTCACGCCCCGGACCGATCCGTCCGTCAACGTCGATCACCTGCATGTGCCGTTGGTGAGCGTTCGCGAACAGGCTGCGATCCTCGTCTCGCGCTTGCGCCGTCAGCGCGTGGCGACCTTCCGCACTCTCATCTCCGACTGCGACTCCACGATGCTCATCGTGGGCCGATTCCTCGCACTGTTGGAGATGTACCGCGAGGCGCTGGTGGCATTCGAGCAGATGGCGCCGCTCGGTGATCTCACCATTCGGTGGGTGGGCACCGACGAGGGTGACATCGAGGTGCAGGACGAATACGACGAAGACCCATCCGTTCCCGCGGACATATCGACAAAGGAGGACGCGTGAGCGAGGAGAGCACCGCTGATCAGGAATTGGTCGAGGATCTCAACCGGGTCATCGACCCATCCGAGGTCAACGAGGAGGACGCACCCGAAGACGACCCGCTGGCCGGAGCGCCCTCTCTCGCTGCCGCATGCGAGGCGCTACTGATGGTGGCGGTCGAACCAATGAGCGCGATGACGATCGCCGAGGCAGTGCAGCATCCGGTCGCCGACGTCGAGCAGACACTGGCTGCCCTGGCCGAGGATTATGTCGAATCGGGGCGAGGCTTCGAACTACGCGAGGTAGCCGGTGGGTGGCGCTACTACACCTCTGCCTCATGCGCGGGGCTGCTCGAACGATGGGTGATCGACGGCCAGCAGGCGCGGCTCACCCAGGCATCGCTGGAGACGCTCGCTGTGGTGGCCTACCGCCAGCCGGTGTCGCGTGCTCGCGTCAGTGCCGTGCGCGGGGTCAACGTCGACGGGGTTATGCGCACGCTCGTTACCCGTGGCCTCATCGAAGAAACCGGCACCGATCCGTCGTCCGGCGCGATCTTGTACGGCACGACCTCCTACTTCCTCGAGCGGCTCGGGATCTCCTCGCTGAAGGACTTGCCCGACCTGTCGGAGTACCTTCCCGACCTCGATGAGCTCGACGAGGTTCTTGATTCCGTCGCCTCGGGGGAGTGACACGCCCTGGTGTCTGACGAGACGGACGGCATCCGGCTGCAGAAGGTCCTGGCGGCTGCGGGAATCGGATCACGGCGATACTGCGAGGTGCTCATCAGCAGGGGACGTGTCGAAGTTGACGGGCGAATTGTCACCGAGCAGGGGATGCGGGTTGACCCTGAGACAGCAGTCATTCGCGTGGATGGCCAGCGGGTCCCCACCGCTGCGGATCGGGTCGTGTTGGCCCTGAACAAGCCATTGGGCGTCCACACGACGATGTCCGATGATCGGGGGCGCCCCTGCGTCGGTGATCTGGTTCAGGACCGAGCCGAGCGGCTGTTCCATGTCGGTCGCCTCGATGCTGATACCGAGGGGCTGCTGCTGCTCACCAACGACGGGGAGCTGGCGCAGCGGCTGTCGCATCCGTCTCACGGTGTGCCCAAGACCTACCTGGCCACGGTTCCAGGGCCGATCCCGAAGGACATCGGGCGCCGGTTGCTCGCGGGGGTCGAACTCGACGATGGCCCCGCGGCGGTTGATTCCTTCTCTGTCGTGCAGACCCTGCCGGGACGAGCGTTGGTCGAGTTGACCCTGCATGAGGGACGCAATCGCATTGTCCGGCGCCTGCTCGACGCCGTCGGTCATCCGGTCGAGGCCCTCGTTCGGACTCGAATCGGCCCGGTTCGGCTCGGGCAGTTGCGCCCGGGGCGGACCCGCGTGATCGAGGGAGCCGAATTGCGATCGCTCTATACCGAGGCGGGGTTGTAGGGTCCAATCGTTCAAGTGTGGAAAGGGAGGCCAGCGGTGGCAGTGCGTGGGGTGCGTGGGGCGGTGATGCTAGCTGCCGATGACACCGCTGAGATGACCGAGGCGGTCGTGGAGCTTCTCACCGAGATGCTCTCGCGAAACGGCGTGGCCCATGAGCATCTGATCAGCATCCTCTTCACCTCCACCCCGGATCTGCACTGTGCCTTCCCCGCGGCTGCGGCCCGCACACTCGATCTAGGGGATGTTCCGCTGATGTGTGCCCAGGAAATCGATGTCGAGGGTGCGCCTGCGCGGGTCGTGCGCATCCTGGCCCACGTGGAGTCGGAGAAGTCGAGGTCTCAGATCAACCATGTGTATCTCCGGGGAGCGGAGATCCTGCGGCAGGACATCGCCCAGTGACCGATTCGAACGCTGACGAGCTCGGTTCGGTCCACATCATCGGAACGGGTTTGATCGGCACCTCTGTCGGTCTGGCACTTCGCCGGGTGGGCATCGATGTCACGATCAGCGACCGCGAGCCCGCGACCCAGGCCGAGGCCGAGGCTGTGGGCGCTGGGCGCGGTCGCCTCCCGGATGATCCGGCGCCGAGCATCGTGATCGTTGCGACACCACCGGCGTCGGTGGGGCAGGTTCTCGCGCAGGCGGCGGTGCAGTGGCCGGCGTCGACCCTTACCGATGTCTCGTCAGTGAAGTCCTCGACCCTGGCCGATGCCCTGAGCAGGGGAGTTCCCGCAGAACGACTCGTCGGTGGCCACCCCATGGCCGGGCGGGAGGTCTCTGGACCCGGTGGTGGGCGCAGCGATCTGTTCGATGATCGCGTATGGGTGGTGTGCCCCACACAGGCCTCGGAGCCGGCTCGGATTGCCGAGATCGATCTGCTCGCTCGCTCCTGCGGTGCTGTGACGGTGACGATGTCTCCGGAATCCCACGACACAGCCGTGGCAGTGACCTCGCACGCCCCGCAGGTGCTGGCCTCCGTTCTTGCCGCGCGGCTGATGACCGAGGACGAACAGGTGATCGCCCTTGCCGGTCAGGGCTTGCGGGACATGACGCGCATCGCCGACTCCGATCCGGTGCTGTGGGAGGGGATCTTGACCTGGAACGGCGACCGCGTCCATCAGGTTCTTGTCGATGTGATCGCCGAACTCCAGTCGCTGTCGCAGGAACTGTCGGAAGTGAATGGCACGGAATCTGCGGCCGTGGTCGATGTGTTGAAGCGTGGTGTGGAAGGGCGCTCTCGGATTCCAGGCAAGCACGGTGGGTCGGGACGTGACTTCGAGATCGTCTCGGTCATGGTCAAGGATGAGCCGGGCGAACTCGCGAGCCTATTCGTCGCGGCCGGGGATCTCGGTGTCAACCTCGAAGACGTGCGCATCGAACATGTTCTCGGTCGACCGAGTGGATTGATCGACTTGAGCGTGCGCCCACAGGTCGCGCAAGCCTTGCGCGATGGCTTGACTGACGGTGGTTTCGATGTGCGGGCGTAGTCGGACGGCTCAGGGATTGACGATGGGCGTGAGGTCATGAGCACACCGGTGACCATTGCCGTGGATGGTCCCGCGGGGTCCGGCAAGTCAAGCGCGTCGAAGGCGGTGGCTCGCAGCCTTGACCTTGATTACGTCGACACCGGAGCGATGTATCGCGCCATGACGTGGTGGATGCTCGAACACGATGTTGATATCGATGATCCGGAGCAGGTGAGGGCGCGGTGTGGGGAGCCCGCCGTAGAGATCGGCTGCGATCCCAATCGGCCATCGGTGAGGATTGATGGCACGGATGTGACTGCTGCGATCCGGGAATCACAGGTGGCCGAAGCGGTCAGTCGCGTGAGTGCTGTGCCCGCGGTCCGTACTCGTCTCGTTCGACTGCAACGGGAGTTGGTCGATCGCGCGCGAGCCTCGGGCCGCGGAGTGATCATGGAGGGACGCGACATCACGACGGTCGTCTTGCCCGATGCCGACCTGAAACTCTTCCTTACGGCTGATGTCGAAATTCGGGCCCAGCGTCGTGCGTCGGAGAATCGCGCCCGAGACGGGGGAGACGACGCCGCTCATCTCGATTCCGCGAAGGCGAATCTCATCGGCCGGGACGCCGTCGATAGCCAGCGTGCCGTGTCGCCGTTGACGAAGGCAGGAGACGCGGTGGAAATCGATGCGACGCATCTTGATCTCGACCAGGTGGTCGCACGGATCGAATCTCTCGCACGACAGATCGGCTGACCTCATGTCGGGAGTTGCTCATGCTCGCAACCTCCTGGGGCCGCTCCTGCACAGGTGGTATCGATTCCGAGTCGTCGGCATCCATCGTTTGCCCCGCCGAGGCCCGGTCCTGCTGGTCGCAAGCCAGCGCAGCATCCTGGATCCGACGATCATCGCGACATCGCTGACTCGACCGGTGCGAGTCGTCATCGAGGATGCTGAGGGGATTCCCCGATGGGGGGGACTGTCGAGTGCGCTGGGGCGCATCGACCTGCCGGCTGAGTCCTCCCCGTGGCCCGCGCTCCAGCGGGGAGTCGAGGCACTGGATCAAGGCGGGGCTGTGGGCTGTTTCATCCGCTCCGAGGTGTCACCTCCGCGGCTTCAACCAGAAGCCGCAATCGCCGGCTATCTGCGCTGTCGAACGGAGGCCACGGTCATCCCCATCTCCATCTTCGGATCGCATGGGCCACGCCCCACGGATCCGCCGAAGCCACGCAGCACGATCGACGTGGTTGTGGGTGACCCGATGCAGCTGCCGCAGGTCGATGATCCTCATGCTCGTTCATCGGTCGTGATGGTGGCTGAGGCGATCCGGCAGTCTCTCGTCGATGCTGAGCAGATCGCGTCGGCTCGTGTCGGCATCGCCGACCTGGGGAACCAGACCGGGTCTGACCTCACATGACGCGGGCAGCACAATGGGCCACGTGATGGAGGAGGACGGGCGCGAGAGCCCGGAGGCGGACGGCGATTCGACAGCGGCAGATGACGGAGTCTGGATTGTCGACGACTCGTTCCCAGCTGAGGATCTCGATGAGGTGGCAGCCGCAGCCCTGGCGGCCGCTCGTGAGGAGTTCGGCGACCTAGACGAGCAACTTCTCGAGGAATTGGCGCCCAGCACAGCCCTGCCGGTGGTCGCGGTGGTGGGACGACCCAATGTCGGCAAGTCGACGCTGGTGAACCGCATCCTCGGGCGCCGGGAGGCAGTCGTCGAGGATGTTCCAGGCGTCACTCGCGACCGAGTGACCTATGAAGCAGAGTGGAACGGCCGGGACTTCCTCGTCGTCGACACCGGCGGTTGGCAGTCCGATGCGAAGGGTCTGGCCGCGCAGATCGCTGCTCAGGCGGAACGGGCGATCAATGAGGCTGATGTGGTGGTGTTCGTCGTCGATGCCACGGTGGGCCATCTCGATGAAGATGACGCGGTCGTGCGGGTGCTGCGCCGATCGGGCCTGCCGATCATGCTGATCGCGAACAAGGTCGATGATGCGGCGACGGAGGCCGAGGCTGCGTCGCTGTGGTCTCTCGGCCTGGGTGAGCCCCACCCGATCTCGGCGCTGCACGGCCGGGGCAGTGGCGACCTGCTGGATGGCCTGGTGGCGAGGTTGCCGGAGGAGGGTCGGGGGGCTGGGCGAGAGTCGGGTCCGCGCCGAGTGGCGCTGCTGGGTCGACCCAATGTCGGGAAGTCATCGTTGCTGAACCAACTGGCGGGAGAAAACCGGGTCGTGGTCGACTCGGTGGCGGGCACAACGGTTGATCCGGTTGACGAACTTGTGGAGTTGAAGGATCGCCTGTGGTGGTTTGTCGACACTGCCGGTATCCGTCGTCGGGTGCGCGCGGCAAGTGGGCATGAGTTTTATGCGTCGCTGCGGACGAAGGCCGCTCTTGATAAGGCGGAGGTGGCGATCGTCCTCATGGATGCCGCTGAGCCGATCAGCGAGCAGGACACCCGGATACTGTCACTGGTGGTGGAGGCCGGACGTGCCCTGGTGATCGCCTACAACAAGTGGGACCTGATGGATGACGATCGGCGGCGCTATCTCGAGCGTGAGATCGACCGGGATCTGCATCAGGTTGCGTGGGCACCACGGGTGAACATCTCAGCACGCACGGGACGTCATGTGGAGAAGCTTGTCGTGGCCCTCGACGAGGCACTTGCTGGCTGGGAGACGCGGGTCACGACCTCTCAATTCAATGCGTTCCTGGCCAGGCTTGTCGCCGCGCACCCGCACCCGGTCCGGGGTGGGCGTCAACCTCGCATCCTGTTCGGCACCCAGGTGGGCATTCGTCCACCCACATTCGTGCTCTTCACGACCGGTTTCCTTGAGGCTGGATATAGAAGGTTCATCGAGCGCCGATTGCGCGAGGAGTATGGCTTCGTCGGCTCGCCGATTCGCATCAATCTGCGGGTTCGCGAGAAGCGTCGTCGTTAAGCAGACCGGCATTCGGGGTCAGCGGGGGAGTTGGGTAGGCTTGCCCGGCTCCACCTCGGTGGAGTGGACGGGCTGTAGCGCAGTTTGGTAGCGCACTTGACTGGGGGTCAAGGGGTCGTGGGTTCAAATCCCGCCAGCCCGACACTGTTTCACCACGTCAGGCACGTGAATCCCGGTTCCCGGGGCGGGTCGCCCGCAGCGGTGTCACCCAATATGTCACCCAATCCGATCCGAACACGTGAACGGACACGTTGCGCCTGGACGTGCGAGAGGCCCGAACCTGAACCAGGGTTCGGGCCTCTCGACTGAGCAACCAGTGAAGCGAACAACAACATGCAGCCAGCCACAGCTACACCCCGATTCTAGGTGCCGTGCGGGGGTCTCGCATCAACCGTGGGCGGGTAGCGCGGGGTTCGGGATCGAGGCTCGAACCGCGAGTCGTCACCATATAGATACGGTCGGGTTTTTCGGTGGCAGATTGGCCCCTCCCGCGCCGCCTCGTCCC
>CAZVCZ010000050.1:0-11466 GCA_964626275.1 uncultured Bifidobacteriaceae bacterium
CAAGCGGCTCATAATCGCTGTGTCGCCGGTTCAAGTCCGGCCTCCGCTACTCGACAACGCACACACCGGATCGGCACCGCACGGGAGCCGACGCACGAAGGAGGGCCCCATGGCCAAGGCGAGCGATGTCCGCCCGAAGATCACGTTGGCCTGCGAGGACTGCAAGGGCCGCAACTACATCACCAAGAAGAACCGGCGCAATGATCCCGACCGCCTCGAGGTCCGGAAGTTCTGCCCGGTCTGCAAGAAGCACACGGCCCACAAGGAGACCCGCTAGTCCGCAGCGCCGGTCGCGCATCGCACGACCGGTCGCGGGGAGTGAGCGGGCCCCGTCGACGAAGGGACCACCGTGGGACTCAATCCGGAGTTCATCGGCCGGACCTATCCGGCCTCACCGAGCTATGTCGTCGGGCGCGAGAAGGTTCGAGAGTTCGCCACCGCCATCGGCGATGACAATCCGGTCAGCCATGACGTGGCGGCCGCGCGTGCTCTGGGCTACACCGATGTCGTGGCTCCACCGACCTTCGCCTTCGTCCTCACCCATTCGTCAATGGGGCAGGCGATGTTTGATCCCGATCTCGGGCTCGACTACTCGCGGGTTGTGCATGGGGAGCAGCGGTTCTCGTACTCCCGCCCGATCGTCGCCGGGGATGAACTCACCGTCCGCGCGATGATCGAAGGAATTCGCGCGGTCGCCGGCAATGACATGCTCACCCTGCGCGCTGAGGTCGTGGATTCCGCGGGAGATCTGGTCGTGACGACACACTCGGTGATCGTGGCGCGCGGAACTGCGGAGGAGGGCTGATCGACATGACAGATTCAGCACACAGCGTTCCGGAATATTCCGAGGTGGAGGTCGGCACCGAGGTGCTGTCCCGCGATGTGACCGTGACCCGGTTCGATCTCGTTCGCTACGCCGGTGCGTCCGGGGACTTCAACGTCATCCACTGGAATGAGCGCATCGCGAAGTCCGTGGGACTTCCCGACGTCATTGCGCACGGCATGTACACCATGGCGCAGGCGGGCCGGATCGTCACGGACTGGCTGGGGGATCCAGGCGCGCTGAGGGAACTCGGCGTCCGATTCACCCGACCCGTCGTCGTTCCCGATGACGACCAGGGCGCGACCTTGACCGTGTCGGCGAAGGTGGCGGAGAAATTGGACGAGTGCTTGGTGCGCTTGGAGATCTCGGCGACCTGCGCCGATCAGTCGGTCCTCGGGCGCGCATCAGCCATCGTCGCCCTCGCGTGAGCGGCACCCTCGCCGATCGCACCACCCTCCGGGTGGGGGGTGCCCCGCGCGCACTCCTCACCGCACAGACCGACGCGGAACTCATCGATGCCGTCGTCGCAGCCGATGATCGTGGAGAGAAGATCCTGTTGATCGGAGGCGGCAGCAATCTGGTGATCGCCGACGAGGGATTCGACGGCACCGCGATCGTGGTTGGTACTCAGGGAATCACCGAGGCTCCTGATACCTGCGGTGGTGGGTGGGTGACGGTGGCCGCCGGTGTGAACTGGGATGACTTCGTGGTCTGGTCCCTCGCCCATGACTATCGGGGAGTGGAGGCGTTGTCAGGAATCCCCGGCAGCGTGGGAGCAACCCCGATCCAGAATGTCGGCGCCTACGGCCAGGAGGTGTCCTCGGTCATCGCGAGAGTCGATGCGTTCGATCGGCGGACGCGCCAGCGGACTTCGATCCCGGTGGGCGACTGTGGATTCGGTTATCGAATGTCGATGTTCAAGGCCGAACCGCAGCGGTGGGTCGTCCTGTCGGTCGACTTCCAGTTTCCGAGGGGCGATCGATCGATGCCGGTCGCCTATGCCGAACTCGCCGCGGCCCTCGACATCGATCTCGGGGACACAGCCCGTAGCGCCGATGTTCGCGACGCCGTGCTGAACCTGCGGCGTGGCAAGGGCATGGTGCTCGACAGTTCCGACCACGACACGTGGAGCGTGGGGTCGTTCTTCATCAATCCGATCGTGACCCCCGACGCGGTGCCCGAGGGGGCGCCGATGTGGCCGCAGGCTGATGGGCGGGTGAAGACCAGCGCCGCCTGGCTCGTGGAGCATGCCGGCTTCACCAGGGGTTTTTCCATCCCCGGATCCCGTGCCGGGGTCTCGTCGAAGCACACCCTCGCTCTTTCCAATCGTGGTGGCGCGACGACGGCCGAGATCCTCGATCTCGCAGGTGCGATCCGCGACGGAGTGCGCGAGACCTTCGGGGTCACCCTGGAGCCTGAACCCACCCTGATCGGATGCAGCCTCGGGTGATCCCCTCGGGGAAGGGGCCTACTCGCTGAGCAGGGCCGCGATCCGCTCGACGCCCTCGATGAGATCGGCATCGCCAAGGGCGTAGGACAGCCGCCAGAACCCCGGTGTGCCGAAGGCCTCGCCGGGCACCACCGCGACCTCCGCCTCCTCGAGCACCAGTTCGGCGAGTTCGGCCGACGTGGCGGGTGTCGTCCCGCGAATGGTTCGGCCAAGGACGCCCTGCACGGAGGGGTAGGCGTAGAACGCTCCCTCAGGTTCGGGACACTCCACGCCCGGGATCGCCCGCAGCATGTCGACGATGAGGCGTCGACGGCGATCGAAGGCGATCTTCATCTCATCCACGGCCTCGAGCCCCCCGCTGACCGCAGCCAGAGCGGCGACCTGGGAGATGTTGGCGACGTTCGAGGTGGCGTGTGACTGCAGGTTTCCCGCCGCCTTCACCACATCGGTCGGACCGATCATCCAGCCCACGCGCCAACCGGTCATCGCGTAGGTCTTGGCGACCCCGTTCACCACGACGCACTGCTCGGCAAGGTCGGGGACCTCCGCGGGCATCGAGGAGAACCGGGCATCCCCGTAGACGAGGTGCTCGTAAATCTCATCGGTGACGACCCACAGGCCGCGCTCGAGTGCCCACTGACCGATCTCGCGCACCTGCTCGGGGGGATAGACCGCACCTGTCGGATTGGAGGGGGAGACGAAGACCAGCATCGTGGTGCGATCGGTGGTGTGGGCCTCGAGATCGGCGATGGTGGCTCGGTAGCCCGACTCCACGCTGGTCGGCACGATGACCGGGTCGCCGCCGGCAAGGCGGATCGACTCGGGATAGGTGGTCCAGTACGGCGCCGGGAGAAGCACCTCATCACCGGGATTGAGCAGGGCGGCGAAGGCGTTGTAGAGGGCCTGCTTGCCGCCGTTGGTGACGAGGACCTGGTTCGCCTGGACCGTCAGGCCGGAGTCGCGCAGCGTCTTGGCTGCGATTGCTTCTCGGAGTTCGGGGAGCCCGGCGGCCGGGGTGTAGCGGTGCCAGCGCGGCTCGGCGCACGCCTCGATGGCCGCGGCGACGATGTAGTCGGGGGTGGGGAAGTCCGGCTCACCGGCGCCGAAGCCGATGACGGGTCGGCCCGCCGCCTTGAGGGCTTTGGCCTTCGCGTCGACGGCCAAGGTGGCGGACTCGGCGATGGCGCCGATGCGCCGGGAGACGCGATGCACGGGGGCTGTGGGTGGAACGGTCATGGCACCATCCTTGCGCGTGGTCGTCGCGGTCGGGGGCCCAGGGCCGCCACGCGGCCGAGGTCCACTGGAGGATGGGGAAGTCGGGCCCCCGGTGGATCCCTCGCTCCCGGGCGCCGTAGACTCGGGCGACCGGTGGTTGTCCACCTGTGTGCGGCAGCCTGCCGTGGCCTGATGTCCATGCCATGGCAAGCACCGGGCGCGGGCTCGACCTCCACAGGGCCGTAGCTCAATTGGTAGAGTCCCGGTCTCCAAAACCGGTGGTTGGGGGTTCGAGTCCCTCCGGCCCTGCTGCACCCGACCGGCTGACACGAGAGGCACGTGATCGTGAGCGAGACAAGCGCATCCTCGACCCAGCGCTCCCTGCTGGGTCGTTTCGCGCTGTTCCTGCGGCAGGTCGTCGCCGAATTGCGCAAGGTCATCTGGCCGACCCGCAAGGAACTCATCGCGTACACCATCGTCGTGGTCGTCTTCGTGCTCGCCATGGCGGGCATCGTGGCTCTCCTCGATTTCGCTTTCACCCGCGTGGTGTTGTTCATCTTCGGCTAGCGCCCTCATCGTTTTTCCTAAGGAGTAGTCCCGACCGTGTCCGAGCAGCCCCCCATCACCGATCCCTTCGCCATGCCGGCGGAGCCTGCCGATGCAGGTCAGGTCGGTGACGCCGTCGTGGATTCCGCCGAGGCGGCGGCCGACGCGGTGACCGACGCCGCCGTCGCTGAAGTCGCTGTCGAGATCGCTGACGAGGTGGCCGCGGAGGTAGCGGAGGAGATCGTCGAGGATGTTGTCGACGAGGTCGCCGAATCCGTGGAAGGAGCCGCGGATGAGGTAGCCGAAGCGGAGGAGGAGATCGACCCCGTCGAGGCCTTCCGCGAGCAGATGCGTCTCTCTCCGGGGGACTGGTTCGTCGTGCACTCCTATGCCGGATACGAGAACCGGGTGAAGACCAACCTGGAGTCCCGCATCGCGAGCCTGAACATGGAGGACTACATCTTCCAGGTCGAGGTGCCGATGGAAGAGGTCACCGAGATCAAGTCCGGGCAGCGCAAGGTCGTGTCCCGCACCAAGTTCCCCGGCTACGTCCTGGTCCGTATGGACCTCACCGATGAGTCCTGGGGTGCGGTGCGCCACACACCGGGCGTCACCGGGTTCGTGGGCCACGGCCACACGCCCGCTCCGCTGACCACCGAGGAGGTCGTGGCGATCCTCGCGCCGGCGCCGGAGAAGAAAGCCGGTGCCCCGAGCGCCGCGGGTGCTACTGCCACGAGCGAGATCCGCGTCGTGGATTTCTCCGTGGGAGACTCCGTCACCGTCGTCGATGGCCCCTTTGCCACCCTGCACGCCACGATCTCGGAGATCAACGCCGAGGCAGGCAAGGTCACTGGCCTCGTCGAGATCTTCGGCCGCGAGACCCCGGTCGAATTGGCGTTCAACCAGATTCAGAAGAACTAACCCACCCGCCCGATTTTGTCTTTCGGGCCCGAACGAGGACACTATTGCGTCATGGCTCCGTCGAAGAAGGTCGCTGGCCTCATCAAGTTGCAGATCCAGGCTGGCCAGGCCAACCCCGCACCGCCCGTGGGCCCCGCCCTGGGCCAGCACGGGGTCAACATCATGGATTTCTGCAAGGCCTACAACGCCGCGACGGAGAACAGCCGTGGCCAGGTCATCCCGGTCGAGATCACCGTCTATGAAGACCGGTCCTTTGACTTCAAGCTCAAGACGCCCCCCGCGGCGAAGCTGATCTTGAAGGCGGCTGGTCTCGACAAGGGGTCGGGCAATCCGCCCGCGGTCGTCGGTTCGATCACCCGCGACCAGGTGCGCGAGATCGCCGAGACGAAGATGGCCGATCTCAACGCCAACGACGTCGAAGCGGCGATGAAGATCATCGAGGGCACCGCCCGCAACATGGGCGTGTCCGTCAGCGGCTGACACCGCTCACGGCGATACGCAACTCACGACGGCACACAACGCATCACGACGCACAACTGAATATTCCGGTGGGAGGGCCGCGCGCGGTCCGCTGACCACCACTGCCACCTGGTGCATCCCTGCGGTGCACCGAAGAACAAGAGGAGCAGCATCATGAAGCGCAGCAAGGCATATCGGGCGTCCGCCGCCAAGATCAATCCCGACGAACTCTATGCACCCCTCGCGGCGACGCGACTGGTGAAGGAGACCGCGACCACGAAGTTCGACCCGACCGTCGAGGTGTCGATGCGTCTGGGTGTCGATCCCCGCAAGGCCGATCAGATGGTCCGCGGCACCGTCAACCTCCCCCATGGAACCGGCAAGACTGCCCGCGTCATCGTCTTCGCCGTGGGTGACAAGGCTGAGGAGGCCCGCGCCGCCGGAGCCGATGAGGTCGGTGGCGATGAGCTCATCGATCGCGTCGCCGGTGGCTGGACCGACTTCGACTCCGCCGTGTCCACCCCTGATCTGATGGGCAAGGTCGGCCGACTGGGCAAGGTGCTCGGCCCCCGCGGCTTGATGCCGAACCCCAAGACCGGCACCGTGACGATGGATGTCGCGAAGGCCGTGGAAGACATCAAGGGCGGCAAGATCGAGTTCCGCGTCGACAAGAACTCCAACCTGCACTTCCCGATCGGCAAGGCATCCTTCGCCGATTCGGCGCTCGCCGAGAACTACGCGGCGGCACTCGAGGAGATCCTGCGCGCGAAGCCGTCCTCGGCCAAGGGGCGCTACATCTCCAAGATCACGATGTCGACCACCATGGGGCCGGGAATCCAGGTCGACCCGTCGCGGACCCGCGACGTCGCGACGGACGACGGCACGAACTGACCCCACGACCACCGACGGCGACAGCCGTTTTGACGGAAGCGACCCCCGTGGCGTACCGTCACCCCTCGGCAGGCTCGCCTGCCCGCACTACCCGAGACCGCCGGTCGTGATCACCCTCCCGGGGTGATCATCGAAGGACCCCCGAGGGGTCGGCCCGCGCAGGTGGAGCAGCCGCACCTTTCAGGTGCGCTTCCCTCCCGCGCGTGTCATCACTCGGACACCAAGTAGCGAGGAGGACCACCGTGGCACGTGACGACAAGGCCACAGCCGTCGGCGAGATCACTGAGGAGTTCCGTTCCTCCACCGCTGCCGTACTCACCGAGTACCGCGGCCTCACGGTGTCGCAGTTGAAGGAGTTGCGCCGGTCACTGGCCGGTATCGCCTCCTACGCCGTGGTGAAGAACACGCTGACCCGCCGCGCTGCCGCGGATGCTGGCGTCGAGGGGCTCGACGATCTGCTCGTCGGCCCGAGCGCGATCGCCTTCGTCAAGGAGGATCCGGTCGCCGCGGCAAAGAGCCTGCGCGCCTTCGCCAAGGACAACCCGGCCCTCGTGGTCAAGGGCGGCTACATGGACGGGCGCGTCCTCGATGCCAGCGAGATCGGCAAACTGGCTGACCTGGAGTCCCGCGAGGTGCTGCTGGCCAAGCTCGCCGGCGCCATGAAGGCCTCCATGTCCCAGGCGGCGGGACTGTTCAACGCACCGCTGTCGCAGGCGGCCCGACTCTTCGCCGCCCTGCAGGACAAGCTGCCCGCCGACGGTGCGGCCGCCCCCGAGCAGAGCGCTGCCGAGGAGGCTCCCGCAGCCGAGGCGCCCGCTGAAGAAGTAGTGGCTGAAGAAGCAGCACCCGCCGAGGACACCTCCGAGGCTCCCGAAGCAAGCACCGCAGCAACATCCGACGCTCCCGAGGCACCCGCCGAGGGTTCGACCGAGGGCTGATCCGCCCACCACCACCCCGGCCCTCGGCCGGAATCATGAAAGGAAACGCCCACCATGGCGAAGATGAGCACCGATGAACTGCTCGACGTGTTCAAGGAGATGACCCTCATCGAGCTCAGCGAGTTCGTGAAGGCATTCGAGGACACCTTCGAGGTCACCGCAGCCGCCCCCGTGGCCATGGCCGCCGCAGCCCCTGCCGCTGGCGGTGGCGATGCCGGTGGTGCCGCTGCCGAGCAGGACGAGTTCGATGTCGTCCTCGAGGCGGCCGGCGACAACAAGATCCCGGTCATCAAGGAGGTCCGTGGGCTGACCAGCCTGGGCCTGAAGGAGGCCAAGGACCTCGTCGAGGGTGCGCCCAAGGCGATCCTGGAGAAGGTCAACAAGGAGACCGCGGAGAAGGCCAAGGAGGCCCTCGAGGGCGCCGGCGCCACCGTCACCCTCAAGTAGGACCCGCCTGTCCGGGGGTGGATTCCCCCGCTCGACTTCGCCATCGGTACCCGCAGGTGGCGATGAAGGCCCGCCGACGCATGCGACCCATGCACCGGCGGGCCTTCGGCGTTGTTGGGGGCCGGCGGGGTGTCCTCGGCCATTTGGTGACAGTTGGGTCACAGAGTTCGGCGTGCCGCTTGACGAATCCCTTGCCTGGCAGGCACCATCGTCGCGCACGTAGATCGCCACGGGCCGGCTGATGCCGACGCCCCTGGGGTTCGAGGGCCGGTCCTACCGGGTCCTCGCGGGGAGGCTGTTCACCCGCGAGTGCCCCCGGAGCCGGACGAGGAACGCTAGGAGCGACTCCCCGGGGTGTGGACAGCGGTGTGCCCAGTGGGTATACTGCCTCGTTGCGCTGCCTATCTTCAGGTCCCCTATCAGGAGCCGCAGATCGTGCCGCGCCACTCCGCTGCCACCCGCGAGCCCGTGGAAGGACCTCTCTTGGCCGCCGCCCGCACTTCCTCCGACACCTCCAGCCTGTCCCCCCAGTTGCACCGCCCCTCCTTCGCCAAGATCCGCGAACCGCTCGCGGTGCCGAACCTCCTCGCCCTGCAGACGGCGAGCTTCGACTGGCTGATGGGCAATGAGCGTTGGCGCGAGCGCGTCGATGCTGCGGTGAAATCGGGTCAGCGCGACGTCCCCACGACCTCGGGCCTGGAAGAGATCTTCGAAGAGATCAGCCCTATCGAGGACTTCGCCGGGTCGATGTCGCTGTCGTTCCGCGACCACCGGTTCGAGCCTCCCAAGTACACCGCTGAGCAGTGCGCGGAGAACGACTTCACCTTCGCGGCCCCGCTGTTCGTCACCGCGGAGTTCATGAACAACGAGACCGGTGAGATCAAGTCCCAGACGGTGTTCATGGGTGAGTTCCCGTTGATGACCGATCGAGGGACCTTCCTCATCAACGGCACTGAGCGCGTCGTGGTGTCCCAGTTGGTGCGCTCGCCGGGTGTGTACTTCGAGCGCTCGATCGACAAGACCTCCGACAAGGACGTCTTCTCGGCCAAGATCATCCCCAGCCGCGGTGCGTGGCTGGAGTTCGAGGTCGACAAGAAGGATCTCGTCGGCGTCCGCGTCGATCGCAAGCGCAAGCAGCCGGTCACCGTGTTCTTGAAGGCCCTCGGCTGGACCAGCGAGGAGATCCGGGAGCGCTTCGGTGCCTATGACTCGGTGCTGCAGACCCTCGACAAGGACACCGTGGAGACCCAGGAGGAAGCCCTCCTCGATCTCTACCGCAAGTTGCGCCCAGGTGAGCCGCCAACGGTGGAGAACGCCCGCAACCTGTTGGAGAACTTCTACTTCAACCCCAAGCGCTACGACCTCGCGAAGGTCGGCCGGCACAAGATCAACAAGAAGCTCGGCCTCGATGAGCCGCTCAACCAGAGCACCATCTCGCGCGAGGACATCGCAGCGACGATCGAGTACCTCGCGCGGCTGCATGCGGGCGAGCCGACGTTCACCGGTCCCCGCGGCGAGGTCAATGTCGAGACCGATGACATCGATCACTTCGGCAATCGCCGGCTGCGCACCGTGGGTGAGTTGATCCAGAACCAGATTCGCACCGGCTTGTCCCGGATGGAGCGCGTCGTGCGTGAGCGCATGACGACACAGGATGTCGAGGCGATCACCCCGCAGACGCTGATCAACATCCGTCCGGTGGTCGCGGCCATCAAGGAGTTCTTCGGCACCTCCCAGCTCTCGCAGTTCATGGACCAGACGAATCCGCTGGCCGGGCTGACCCACAAGCGTCGCCTGTCGGCGCTGGGCCCAGGTGGTCTGTCGCGTGAGCGGGCCGGCTTCGAGGTGCGCGACGTGCACCCGTCCCACTACGGCCGGATGTGCCCGATCGAAACTCCCGAAGGCCCGAACATCGGCCTGATCGGATCTCTGTCCACCTATGGCCGGGTCAATGCCTTCGGTTTCGTCGAGACGCCTTATCGCAAGGTCGTCGACGGCACGGTGACCGACACCATCGACTACCTCACCGCCGATGAGGAGGACCTCTACGTCATCGCTCAGGCGAATGCACCGCTGAAGGACAACGGATCCTTCGCCGAGAACCGCGTTCTCGTGCGTCGCAAGGGTGGCGATGTGGACTTCGTGTCGCCGAACGAGGTCGACTACATGGACGTCTCGCCGCGCCAGCTGTGGTCGGTCGCGACGGCGATGATTCCCTTCCTCGAGCACGATGACGCGAACCGTGCGCTCATGGGATCCAACATGCAGCGGCAGGCGGTCCCGCTTCTCCGCGCGGCGGCGCCGCTGGTCGGCACCGGCATGGAGTTCCACGCCGCCTACGACGCGGGCGACATCGTCACCTCGGCGAAGGCCGGCGTCGTGTCCGAGGTGTCGGCCGATCATGTCGAGATCGCCCACGACGACGGGACATATGCGACCTACCGGCTGCAGAAGTTCCACCGCTCGAATCAGGGCACCTGCTTCAACCAGCGCGTGATCGTCGAGGAAGGCGACCGGGTCGTCGAGGGCCAGATCCTCGCGGACGGCCCGTCCACCGACCTCGGCGAGATGGCCCTGGGCAAGAACCTGCTCGTCGCGTTCATGTCCTGGGAGGGCCACAACTACGAGGACGCCATCATCTTGAGCCAGCGATTGGTCCAGGACGACGTGCTCTCCAGCATCCACATCGACGAGCACGAGATCGATGCTCGCGACACGAAGCTCGGTCCGGAGGAGATCACCCGGGATATCCCGAACGTCTCCGAGGAGGTGCTCGCCGATCTCGATGATCGCGGCATCATCCGCATCGGTGCTGACGTCGTGGCTGGTGATGTCCTCGTCGGCAAGGTGACGCCCAAGGGCGAGACCGAGTTGACCCCCGAGGAGCGCTTGCTGCGCGCGATCTTCGGTGAGAAGGCGCGCGAGGTCCGCGACACCTCCCTGAAGGTGCCCCACGGTGAGTCGGGCAAGGTCATCGGTGTTCGTGTCTTCGATCGTGACGAAGGCGATGAGCTGCCCCCCGGCGTGAACCGGCTCGTGCGGGTCTACGTCGCTCAGAAGCGCAAGATCACTGAGGGCGACAAGCTCGCGGGACGCCACGGGAACAAGGGCGTCATCGCCAAGATCCTCCCCGTCGAGGACATGCCGTTCCTCCCCGATGGCACCCCCATCGACATCGTGCTCAACCCGCTCGGTGTGCCGGGTCGCATGAACGTCGGTCAGGTGCTCGAGACGCACCTCGGCTGGGTCGCGAGTTCCGGTTGGGACATCGACGCCAGCGATCCGCGCGGATCCCTGCTGCCCGACGATGTGCGCGAGGGCCAGCCCGGCACCCGCGTGGCGACGCCGGTCTTCGACGGTGTGCGCGAGGACGAGTTGGCGCTCCTGCTCGACTCCACCAAGCCCACCGATGACGGGTACCGACTCGTGGGTGGCGACGGCAAGGCCCTGCTGCTCGACGGCCGGACCGGTGAGCCGTTCCCCGGACGCTTCACAGTGGGCTACATGTACATCCTGAAGCTGCTGCACCTCGTCGACGACAAGATCCACGCTCGGTCGACCGGACCGTACTCGATGATCACCCAGCAGCCGCTCGGTGGAAAGGCGCAGTTCGGCGGTCAGCGCTTCGGCGAGATGGAGGTGTGGGCTCTCGAGGCGTACGGCGCGGCCTATGCCCTCCAGGAGCTGCTCACCATCAAGTCCGACGACGTCCTCGGTCGCGTCAAGGTCTACGAGGCCATCGTCAAGGGCGAGAACATCCCCGAGCCGGGCATTCC
>CAZVCZ010000051.1:0-11183 GCA_964626275.1 uncultured Bifidobacteriaceae bacterium
CACCAAGGCCTGGGCTGTGGCGCAGCTCAAGGGTGAACCTCCGATCGAGATCCTCGGAACGTGGCTGCGGCTCACCTACGGAGAGAACACGGGAGCCGCCTTCGGCATCGGCACCGGCTTCACCTGGATCTTCACCGCCATCGCGGTGATCGTCGCTGTCGTCATCATCCGGTTCGCTCGGCGTCTTGGCAGCGTCTGGTGGGCGGTCGCCCTCGGCGGTCTGCTCGGTGGTGCGGTGGGAAACCTGATCGACCGATTGACTCGGCCGCCCGGCCCTGGACAGGGCTATGTGGTCGACTTCATCGCCTTGCCGAACTTCCCGGTGTTCAACGTCGCAGACATGGCCATCACCGGCTCGGCTGCCCTGATGATCTGGCTGACCCTTCGCGGGATCGATGTGACCGGAGCACCTCGGGTGGATAGTTCCCGTGCCTGATGTCCGCTCCCTCCCCGTGCCCGAGGGGTTGGTAGGCGAGCGCATCGATGTCGCACTGTCACGCCTGCTGGGGCTGTCGCGATCCAAGGCCGCCGAGCTCGTGCGGGACGGACATGTCGACATCGATGGTGCCCCAGCATCGAAGGGCGATCGGCTCGACGAGGGACAGTGGGTCCAGATCCGACTGCCCGATCCACCCGAACCTCTCGGGGTCGTCGCCACCCCCGTCGAGGGGCTGGAGGTCGTCTACGACGATGACGATCTCGTCGTCGTGAACAAGCCGGCCGGAGTGGCGGCGCACTCCAGTCCCGGATGGGACGGCCCCACGGTCGTAGGTGCGCTGGCGGCCGCCGGATACTCCATCGCCACCTCGGGAGCTGCGGAACGGCAGGGGGTGGTGCATCGGCTCGATGTCGGCACCACGGGGTTGATGGCGGTGGCCAAGAACGAGGCCGCCTACGCCGACCTGAAGCGGCAGTTCAAGGACCGAACCGTGGACAAGGTGTATCGCACGATCGTTCAGGGGCACCTCGATCCGCTGGAGGGGACCATCGATGCGCCGATCGGACGGCATCCGAGCGCCGACTGGCGCATGGCGGTGGTCTCAGGCGGCCGGCCCAGCGTCACCCACTACGACACCCTTGAGGCGTTCCCCCATGCCAGCCTGGTCCGGGTACGCCTGGAGACCGGGCGTACCCACCAGATTCGGGTCCACATGGCGGCGGTGCGCCACCCCTGCGTCGGTGATGCGACCTATGGTGCGGATCCGACCCTCGCTCGGCGGCTGGGGATGACCCGACAGGCGCTCCATGCCGCCGAACTGAGCCTGGATTCACCGTCCACCGGTGAGCGCCTCCATCTGCGAGCCCCCGACCCGGCAGACTTCTCCACGGCCCTGGAGCGTCTGCGTGGCGACGGGGTCGAGCCGGACTAGGGTGGGGCGGGTGAGTCGCTCGGAATTCGTTCACCTCCACGTGCACACCGAGTACTCCATGCTCGACGGCGCCAGCAGGTTGCCGGACCTCATGTCCGAAGTCGCGCGCCAGGGCATGCCGGCGATCGCAATGACCGACCACGGGACGCTGTTCGGGGCCTATGACTTCTATAAGGCGGCGCATGCCGAGGGGGTCAAGCCGATCATCGGACTCGAGGGGTACTACGCCCCCCAGGGTCGCGGTGAACGTCGTCCCTTCGATTTCGGCGGTGGCTTCGACGAAGGCTCGGCTGAAGACCCCACGGCGGGGCGGGGGACGCAGAACTACACCCACATGACACTGCTCGCCGAATCAACGACCGGGATGCACAACCTGTTCCGCATCGCTTCCCGGGCCAGCTTGGAGGGGTACTACCACAAGCCGCGCTTCGATCGGGAGGTGCTCGCGACGCATGCCGAGGGGCTGATCGGCACGACCGGATGCCCCAGTGGTGAGGTCAATCGCTGGTTGCAGGCCGGCAACTACGACCGGGCAAGGGCTGCTGCCGCAGACATGCGAGACATCCTCGGTGCGGGCAACTACTTCTGCGAATTGATGGATCACGGCCTCGCCATCGAGCAGAGGTTCCGCGATGACCTGTTGCGCCTGGCGCGTGATCTCGGTCTGCCGCTTCTGGCGACGAACGATCTGCACTACGTCCACGCTGATGACGCCGAGACCCACGATGTGCTGCTGTGCATCGGCACTCGCACCACGATGGACGATCCAAATCGTTTTCGCTTCGATGCTCGCGACTTCTATGTGAAGTCAGCCGAGGAAATGCGTCGGCTCTGGAGCGAGCTCCCGGAGGCATGCGACAACACCCTGCTCATCGCGGAGCGCTGCGATGTGAGTTTCAACGAGGGCGCCAACCTCATGCCGCAGTTCCCGGTTCCGAAGGGCGAGAGCGAGGAGTCCTTGCTCGTCACCGAGGTCGAACGTGGGCTGCAGCAACGCTATGCCGGAGCGGTTCCCGACGAGGTCCGGCGGCAGGCTGAGTACGAACTCAGCGTCATCTCCCAAATGGGATTCCCCGGCTACTTCCTCGTCGTGGCCGATCTCGTTCGGCATGCGAAGGAGAATGGCATCCGCGTCGGACCCGGTCGCGGTTCCGCCGCCGGCGCCATGATCGCCTATGCGCTGGGAATCACCGATCTTGATCCGATCAAGCACGGCTTGCTCTTCGAACGCTTCCTGAATCCCGAACGCATCTCGATGCCGGATATCGACATCGACTTCGACGAGCGTCGGCGCGGGGACATGATCCGCTATGCCACCGAGAAGTACGGCGAGGAGCGTGTCGCCCAGATCGTGACATTCGGATCAATCAAGGCGAAGGCGGCGGTGAAGGATGCCGCACGCGTCCTCGGCTATCCCTATGCGCTCGGTGATCGCATCACGAAGGCGATGCCCCCATCGGTGATGGGCAAGGACATCCCGCTCTCTGGAATCTTCGATACCGAGCATCCCCGCTACAAGGAGGCCACGGAGTTCCGCGGGTTGTACGAGGCCGAGGCGGATGTCCGCACGGTCGTCGACACGGCCCGGGGGCTTGAGGGGCTGAAGCGTCAGCCAGGGGTTCACGCGGCCGGCGTCATCCTGTGCCGTGAGCCGTTGATGGATGTGATCCCCGTCTGGCGCCGTGAGCAGGACGGCGCGATCATCACCCAGTTCGATATGGGCGCCTGTGAGTCCCTGGGACTGTTGAAGATGGACTTCCTCGGCCTGCGCAATCTCACCGTCCTCGATGACTGCCTGCTCCACATCCAGGCCAATCGGGGTGACACTGTCGTGCTGGAAGACCTCACGCTCGATGATCGACCGACCTATGAACTCCTCGCTCGGGGTGAGACCCTCGGGGTCTTCCAGCTCGATGGCGGACCGATGCGATCCCTGCTGCGCTCCATGCAGCCGGACAACTTCGAGGACATCTCCGCGGTGCTCGCGCTGTATCGCCCGGGTCCGATGGGAGCGAATGCCCACAATGACTATGCCGATCGCAAGAACGGCCGAAAGCCGGTCGTGCCGATTCATCCGGAACTCGCTGAACCCCTCTCGGACATCCTGGACGACACCTATGGCCTGATCGTCTATCAGGAGCAGGTCATGGCGATCGCACAGAAGCTCGCGGGATACTCCCTCGGCAAGGCGGACCTCCTACGCCGGGCGATGGGCAAGAAGAAGAAGGAAATCCTCGAGAAGGAGTTCGTGCCCTTCGCCGAGGGAATGACGGCGAACGGCTACAGCGAGTCGGCGATCAACACGCTGTGGGAGATCCTCGTTCCGTTCTCCGACTACGCCTTCAATAAGGCGCACACCGCCGGTTATGGGCTGGTGTCGTATTGGACCGCCTACCTCAAGGCGAACTACCCGCAGGAGTACATGGCCGCCTTGCTCACCAGCGTCCAGGATGACAAGGACAAGATGGCGATCTACCTCAGCGAGTGTCGCCGCATGGGCATCAAGGTCCTGCCCCCCGACGTCAATGAGTCCGATGCGAACTTCACGCCCCGCGGGGGCGACATCCGCTTCGGTTTGGCCGCTGTGCGCAATGTGGGAGCGAATGTCGTCGACTCCTTGATCGCGACGCGAACGAGCAAGGGTCGCTATGCGGACTTCGTCGACTTCATCGACAAGGTAGAGCTATCCGTGTGCAATAAGCGCTTAGTGGAAAGCCTCATCAAGGCGGGAGCCTTCGACAGCCTCGGCCACACGCGCCGAGGCCTGCTGTCGGTGCACGAGCAGGTCATCGACTCTGCCATCGACCTGAAGCGGGCGGAAGCGGTCGGCCAGTTCGATCTCTTCGGTGGCATGGGAGTCGGCGGAGGTGACGACGCCGAGGCTGGGCTTGGCATCACCCCGGATATTCCGTTGGGGGAGTGGGAGAAGACGACTCTCCTGGCCTTCGAGCGGGAGATGCTCGGCCTCTATGTCTCCGATCATCCCCTGCATGGCCTCGAACAGGTGCTGGCGTCGGGGACCGACACGACGTTGGCGCAGGTCACGACCGGTGAACGCAGCGACGGACAGATCATCACCGTGGGCGGCATCATCGCGGGGATCCAGCGCAAGACCACCAAGCAGGGATCCCTGTGGGCCATCATCAATCTCGAGGATCTCGAGGGCTCCGTCGAGGTGATGGTGTTCCCGCAGACCTACAACGCCGTGGCGACGCTCATCGCTGAGGATGCGGTGCTGTTCGTGCGTGGTCGAGTCGATCGACCCGATGAGGATTCTCCTCGCCTGGTGGCGATGGAGATCACCGCACCCGACCTCGCGGAGGCGCCGGCCGGACCTGTCCGACTGTCGATGGCGGCCGCTCGATGCACACCGCCGATCGTCGAGCGCCTCAAGGGAGTCCTTGCGGCCCATCCGGGTGCCACTGAGGTGCACCTGCACTTGACCTCGTCGGGTCGCACCACCGTGATGCGCCTCGATGACCGGCTCCGAGTCACCCCGGGGCCGGCCCTGTACGGCGATCTCAAGGCGCTGCTGGGTCCGACGTGCCTGGCCTGAGGGCCCGTGATGGAGCGGCCCTGATCGCACTCGCGGCCGGGCTCGGGGCCGTCCTCGGCGTAGCGTGGTGGTGGATCGCTCCTCGCGTCGTGCTCGATGTCTATGGGGACCAGGCCTACCCCGCGGAGTACCAGCCCGGTGGCTACATCGCCGACGAGGGGTGGGCGGCGATCGCCGGCATCCTCGGTGGCGTCGCGATGATCCTGATCGCGGGTTGGGCCTCTCGTCGGCGTCACGGGCACTGGCTGGACATGTCCGTCCTGGGATGGTCGGTGCTGGCCGGCCTCGTGGGTGCGGTGGCCATCTGGATCGTCGGGGAGGGGCTGGGGTCGGTGGATGTCGAAGCAGCCATCGCGGCGGCGGGCGACGGGGGAAGCTTCGAGGCGCCGCTACGCCTACGTATGCCCGGAGTGCTGCTGCTGTGGCCCTTGGCGAGCGCAGTGGTGTTCGCGGGAGTGTCGATTGTGGCGTGGATCACCGATCGGGCGCATTCGCCATCGTCATGATGGGGGCGGTCGTTCCCTCGGTGAGAGTGACCAGATCTGCGGGGGACAGGGAAATCTCCATGCCTCGTCGCCCGGCGGAGACGTAGATCCGCCGCAGGGTCGACGCGCTGTCGTCGAGATAACTCGGGGATCGGGTGCGCTGGCCGAGCGGAGAGATGCCGCCGAGCACGTACCCGGTGAGGCGCTGGGCTCGGTCTGCGTCCATCATGACGGCGCGCTTCCCGCCGTGCGCCGTTGCGAGTGCCTTGAGGGAGAGCATGGACGACACCGGGACCATGGCGCAGACCGGTGTCCCGTCGACTTCGGCGAGGAGTGTCTTGAACACATGGGTCGGGTCGAGGTCGAGTGCGGTGGCTGCCTCGATCCCAAAGTTCTCGTGCGCTGGATCATGTTCATAGGTGTGGATCTCGAACTCGATTCCGGCTCGCTGGGCGGCCGCGATCGCAGGCGTGGCAGCGGCGTTGCGGCGAGCCATCGGCAGAGTCAGTTCGCGGAGGGCATGGCCGAAGGAAACTCCACCGCTGGCAGTGACGGGATGACCTGCATGACGCTGATTTCATGACGAAGTCGTCGGAGTTCGACGCGCAGACGTTCACCGTCGTCGGGTATCTCGAGGAGCCTCTGGCGATCGGGCAGGTCGAGGACAACAGCAGCGGCGATCAGGTAGGAGAGCACACCGGGATCGTCCGGGAGGTCTTCGGTGCTCTCGGCGGAACCTGTGAGCAGACTGCGATATGTCGCGAAGGCGGAGGCAACCTGGGGGAGCAGGATCTCGGCGTCATCTCCGGCCGCCTCGGGCAGTTCGGTGACCTCCGCCTGGTAGTAGCTGCGATCCTCGAGAAGTGTCCCCATCCTCACCCGGGTGGTGCCGACGGTGACGAGGTCGAAGCGACCATCCTCATGGGGGGTGATCTCGCGGATCGTGGCGATCGTGCCGACGTTGAACATGGCGCGCACGCCGTCGGTGCCGACCTCCTGTCCGTCACGGATGGCGATGATGACGAACTCGCGCTGGTCCTCGGGTAGGTCCGTCAGATCCGCCACTAGATCGCGATATCGCTGTTCGAAGATGTGCAGCGGCATGACGAGACCGGGAACGAGGACCGTCGACAGGGGAAAGACGGGCAGGATACGAGGGTCGGGCACTCGATCAGCGTACGACCTAGACTGAGGTCATGCTGCGAGACATCGACCTGCGTGGATCCCAGGCGGACCCTCGCTCGGTGCTGCCCCGAGCCGCCCTCGATGTGGAGGAGGCCACCCAGCGGGTTCGGCCGGTCATCGAGGACGTGCGGGAACGCGGAGCGGCTGCCGTGGTGGAGTGGACCGAGCGATTCGATGGAATTCGTCCGGCCCACCTCAGGGTCCCCGGCTGGGCGATCGATGCTGCCGTCGAGGCGCTTGATCCGGCTGTGCGCGCGGCCCTCGAGGAGTCCATCCGCCGCGCACGCTTGGTCCACACCGACCAGCGGCGGGTCGACACCACAACGGTCGTGGTGCCCGGTGGCACGGTCACCGAGCGCTGGCTTCCGGTTCGACGGGTGGGCCTCTATGTCCCCGGCGGGCGTGCGGTGTATCCGAGCAGCGTGGTGATGAACGTCGTGCCCGCCCAGATCGCCGGCGTGGAATCCCTCTGCGTGGTCTCACCCCCGCAGGCCGACCACGGTGGCCTTCCCCATCCGACGATCCTGGCCGCGTGCGGACTGCTCGGCATCGAGGAGGTCTACGCCGTGGGAGGCGCGCAGGCGGTCGCGATGCTGGCCTACGGTGTCGAGTTGCCAGAGGATTCGACGACAGGCGCGAGCGATGGAATCGACTGCGAGCCAGTGGATCTCGTCACCGGGCCCGGCAATATCTGGGTGACCGCCGCCAAGCGCGTCCTCAAGGGGGTCATCGGTATCGATAGCGAGGCTGGACCGACCGAGGTGGCGATCCTGGCCGACGAGACCGCTGATCCAGCGCTCGTCGCGGCGGACCTCATCAGTCAGGCTGAGCACGATGTCGTCGCTGCAGCTGTGCTGGTGACGACATCTGCCGACCTGGCGGACGGCGTGCGCGAATACGTGGCGGAACAACTCGCGCGTACGAAGCACGTGGAGCGCATCAGCGAGGCCCTTTCCGGACCCCAGAGTGGAATCGTGCTCGTCGATGATCTCCAGGCAGGCATCGCCGTAGTCGACGCCTACGCCGCGGAGCATCTGGAGATCCACACCCGCGATGCGCGGGAGGTGGCCATGCGAATCCGGAACGCCGGAGCGATCTTCGTCGGTCCGCACGCACCGGTGTCCCTCGGTGACTATTGCGCCGGCTCCAACCATGTGCTGCCGACCGGGGGTTCTGCGACGCACTCCTCCGGACTGTCCGTGCAGACCTTCCTGCGCGGAATCCACATCGTTGACTACGACGAGCATGCTCTGGCAGATGTCGCTGACCACGTGGTCGCGCTCGCGCACGCCGAGGACCTTCCGGGGCATGCCGCCGCGATCACCGTGCGGTTCACCAGCGACGGCTCATCGTGACATCGCCCT
This sequence comes from uncultured Bifidobacteriaceae bacterium, assembly GCA_964626275.1. Lineage (GTDB taxonomy): Bacteria > Actinomycetota > Actinomycetes > S36-B12 > S36-B12 > M55B157. The sequence goes on from CAZVCZ010000051.1 coordinate 7,961, forward strand.
GGCCGCCGCTTCGCGATGAACTGCGCGGGCTGACGCCCTATGGGGCTCCCCAGCTCGATGTCCCCGTGCGGTTGAACACAAACGAGAATCCGTTCGCGCCGTCGCCGCAGCTCGCCGAGTCGATCGGATCGGCCGTGACCGACGCGGTGCGAGAGCTCAATCGGTATCCAGATCGTGACGCCCTGGGCCTGCGTTCGGATCTCGCCGCCTATGTCGGTCGGGAATCCGAAGTGCATCTGGAGCCGGTGGAGGTGTGGCCGGCCAATGGTTCCAACGAGGTGATGGCACACATCTTCTCGGCCTACGGAGGACACGGCCGTCGCGCGCTGACCTTCACCCCTACCTATTCGATGTACGCCCAGTATGCGCGCGACTCCCACACCGAACTCGTCACGGTGCCTCGCTCTGCGGACTTCACCGTCGACGCTGAGGCGATGGCCGGGGCGATCGATGACCACCGACCTGATCTGATGCTCATCACCTCCCCGAATAATCCGACGGGGACCGCGATGCCACTGCCGATCATCGAGCAGGCATGTCGAGGATCCTCCGGGATCATCGTCGTCGATGAGGCCTACGCGGAGTTCCGTCGACCCGGAACACCGAGCGCGGTATCGCTCATCGAACAGCACCCGAACCTCATCGTGACCCGAACGATGAGCAAGGCATTCGCACTTGCGGGAGCGCGGCTCGGCTATGCGATGGGAAACGCCGAGGTCCTCGCCGGGCTGCAGCTCGTCAGGCTGCCTTATCACCTGTCGTCGGTCACGCAGGTCGTCGCGAGGACTGCGCTGTCGTACTGGCGGGAACTCCAAGCGCAGGTCGATGTCCTGCGGCAGGAGCGGGATGATGAGGTGTCCTGGTTGCGGCAGCAGGGATTCACCGCAGCGGACTCGGATGCCAACTTCATCCTGTTCGGCGTGTTCGAGGATTCTCATGCCGTGTGGCAAGCCATCCTGGATGAAGGCGTGCTCGTGCGCGAGAGCGGTCCGGAGGGCTGGTTGAGGGTGAGCATCGGAACTCCTTCGGAGAACGCGGCATTCCGCGATGCGCTGCTCACTGCGGTGTCGGCATCCGGCATGATCGACCTCGGCGCTGACTGAGAATCGGCGCTGGCAGAGACGACGAGGGAGCGGGAATGTCGAGAACCGGTCGCGTGGAGCGGACGACCAAGGAAAGTCGCGTGCTGGTGGAGATCGATCTCGACGGTACCGGCGTCGCCACGGTCTCGACCGGGGTGCCGTTCTTCGACCACATGCTCGCCCAACTAGGTAAGCACGGCGGCTTCGATCTCACCGTCGATACCGAAGGCGACCTCGAGGTGGACGCTCACCACACGGTCGAGGACACCTCCCTTGCCCTGGGGACCGCATTCCGTCAGGCGTTGGGGGATGCTGCGGGAACTCGGAGATACGGAGACGCACTGGTGCCCCTCGACGAGACGCTGTCTCAGTGTGCTGTGGACCTCTCCGGGCGCCCCTACCTCGTCCACGAAGAGCCCGACATCGTCGAGTTGATCGGTAGCTATGACACGACGTTGACGCGGCACATCTTCGAGTCCTTCGTCGCGACCGCGCAGATCACGCTGCACGTCAGGGTCCTCAGCGGCCGGAACGCCCACCATGTCGTGGAGGCTCAGTTCAAGTCCTTCGCGCGAGCCCTTCGAGATGCGGTGGCGTTGGATCCCAGAGTGGTGGGCGTGCCGTCGACGAAGGGGACGCTGTCCTCCCGCGAATCGGTCTCGTGAACTGGTTCCCGGTCATCCTGCTCGGCCTCGGGGCATTCCTGGCCGGGGGTGCCTATTCGATGTACTCCCAGGGGAATCGTGTCGCGATGGTCGTGCTCATCATCCTGTCGGTGATGTCGCTCGCCGCGGGTGCGCTGTACGCCTGGGACGCCGCGTGAGTCGTGCTCGGGTCACGATCTTCGATTACGGCTCGGGGAATCTTCGCTCGGCGCAGCGGGCCGTGGAGCGGGTGGGTGCGCAGGTCGAGGTGACTCGCGACCCCGACTCGGTCATGTCGGCTGATGGCCTCGTGGTGCCCGGAGTGGGTGCTTTCGCGGCCTGTATGGCCGGCCTCGAGTCAGCGGATGCTCCGCGCCTGATCGATCGGCGTCTCGCCGGTGGGCGCCCGGTGCTCGGGATCTGCGTTGGCATGCAGGTGCTGTTCGATCACGGAGACGAGCACGGAGTTCGGACCAGGGGGTTAGGCCAGTGGCCGGGAACCGTGGAACGACTCCACGCTCGGGTCCTGCCACACATGGGGTGGAACACCGTCGAGTCACCTGCGGCATCGGAGATGTTTGCCGGCCTCGCTGATGAGCGGTTCTACTTCGTGCACTCCTACGGGGCCCGGGAGTGGCTGCTGACCGATACGTCACCGCTGCCGGAACCGCGGGTGACGTGGTCGGAGTATGGCGAACCCTTCGTCGCCGCGGTGGAGAACGGATCGCTGTGGGCGACGCAGTTCCATCCGGAGAAGTCCGGTGATGCCGGGGCGCAGCTGCTGAAAAATTGGGTATCGACGCTGATCTGACACCGAACTCCGCAATTCCCTAGGGGCGAAAAAGTGCGGATAGTTGCGGAGTTGGGTTGTGGGAGGGGTGCATGGCGAAGGAGCGGGCCAGGCGACGGGCGGAGCGTGAGGCCCAGGCCGAGGTCGAGCGCGCCCGACGTGCGCGTGAGGTTCAACGTCGAGCCCGGTCCCGGGCTCGACGTGAACGGCTCCGTGGTCTCATCCCCGACCGACCGCGCACCGCACCGGGTTTGCTGGCCAAGCGCCGTCGTCGCCGGCTGGCCGCGCTCGCCGGCATCATCATCGTGATTTGCGCGATTGCCTGGCCGCTCATCCCCGACTGGGGAGGGCGCATCCTTCTCGCCCTCGGCCTGGTCATGCTCGCCCCGGTCGCGTGGGTGCTGTCCTTCGGGAGGGTGTGACCCCCCGGGTAGGGTGCCGCTCATGGCCCTTCCTCCCGAGAAGCCCGTCTTCACCCTGCTCCCCGCCGTCGACGTGGCCGATGGTCGCGCCGTGCGACTGGTCCAGGGCGCCGCCGGAACCGAGACCGACTACGGCGATCCGATCGAGGCGGCGCGTGCCTGGGTCGAGCAGGGCGCACCCTGGATCCATCTGGTGGATCTCGATGCCGCCTTCGGTCGCGGAGAGAACCGCGCGGTGCTCGCGGCTGTCGTCGAGGCCGTCGGCGCCGATGTCCACGTCGAGAT
>CAZVCZ010000052.1:0-10791 GCA_964626275.1 uncultured Bifidobacteriaceae bacterium
TCATCTCCGGGCTTCCAGGCGGTCACGCCGGGGCCGGTGCGCAACACGATGCCGGAGGCATCGGAACCGATGATGTGATACGGCAGGTCGTGCCGCTTCGCGAGGTCGTGAGTCTTGCCATACCGCTCCAGGAAGCCGAAGGTCGAGACGGGCTCGAAGATCGATGTCCACACCGTGTTGTAGTTGATCGAGGAGGCCATGACGGCGATGAGTGCCTCACCGGGGCCGAGTTCGGGGAGCGGGACGTCCTCGACATGCAGTGACCGGCGAGGGTCCTTGTCCCAGGAGGCGAGCCCGTCGAACATGTCGACCTCGTCGGCATGGATGGTGGCGGCGCGATAGGACTCCGGGAGTTCCAGCGAGGCGATATCGCCTGCCTCGGCCCCCACGAGTGCGTGATAAAGATCGCTGGACTGGGTCATCGGCGTCTTCTCCTCTGTCGATTCTCAGCCGTGAAGTGTGAACGATCGTTCACGCTCACAGTCTACCCATGCGGCCCGGTGGTTCACCAGGTGAGCAGCCCCTCGGCTCGAGCGATGTAGAGACCGATGACGATGATCCCGAGCAGGATGGTGATGATGATGAGTTTCGTGATCTTGCGAATGATGGCGAACAGCAGCAGTGCGCCGAGCACGATCGCGGCGATGAGCAGGACGGGGGTGTCGACGGGCGAGGAGATGGAGTCCATTCCGCCAACCTAGTGCTGTGGGTCTGTGGCCGGCTCCACTAGTTCGACGAGCACTCCGCCGGCGTCCTTCGGATGGATGAAGTTGACCTTCGAGCCCGCGGTGCCCTTTTTGGGAGATTCGTAGAGAAGTCGAAGGCCCTCGGCGCGGAGCGCGGCGCAGGCGTCGTCGATGTTCTCCACCCGGTAAGCGATCTGCTGGATACCCGGGCCATTTCGGTCGAGGAACTTGCCGATGGTCGACTCGGGGCTGAGCGGGGCGAGGAGTTGAATGCAGGATCCGGAATCGCCCACGGCGAGCATCGCCTCGCGGACCCCCTGCTCCTCATTGACCTCCTCGTGCACGACCTGCATGCCATAGGCCCGTGCATAGAACGCAGTGGCCTCGTCGAGGTCGGCGACTGCGATCCCCACATGATCGATCTGGGTGAACAGCCCTGACGTACGGCCAACCGGATCCATCTCGTCTCCTGTCTTCGACACGACACTCGCTACAGTGAGGCCCATCGTGGCAAATGCCAGATTTCGAGTGCACGGAGGTCCCCATGGTCGAGTCCACAACCGCTGATCCTTCGGTCATCGTCGCCGGAGCCCGTACTCCGATGGGACGACTTCTCGGCTCGCTCAAGGGCATGAGTGCGGCCGATCTCGGCGGAGTGGCGATCGAGGCGGCCCTGGAGCGCTCCGGTGTGCGTCCCGATCAGGTGGACTACGTGATCATGGGGCAGGTCATCCAGGCAGGTGCAGGTCAGAACGCGACACGTCTGGCAGCAACCAAGGCTGGAATCGGCATGGATGTCCCGTCCATGACCATCAACAAGGTCTGCCTGTCCGGGATCGACGCCATCGCGCTCGCCGACCAGCTCATTCGGGCGGGAGAGTTCGACGTTGTCGTAGCCGGTGGCATGGAGTCGATGACCAACGCCCCCCACCTCCTCCTCGGCTCACGCGAAGGGGTGAAGTACGGCGACTGGACGATGGTCGATGCGATGGCCTACGACGCACTGCGCTGCAGCTTCGATCTGTGTGCGATGGGGGAGGCGACGGAGAACTACAACAGTCGATACCGCTTCACCCGTGAGGATCAGGACGAGTTTGCGGCTCGGTCGCATCGCCTCGCCGCTGAAGCGACGAAGAATGGCGTGTTCGAGGCGGAGATCGCGCCCGTGATGATCCCGCAGCGCAAGGGTGATCCGATCGAGTTCACCACCGACGAGGGTATTCGCGTGGACACCACGGCGGAGAGCCTCGGTGGATTGCGGCCGGCCTTCGCCAAGGAGGGCACGATCACGGCGGGCAATGCCTCGCAGATCTCCGATGGTGCTGCGGCGGTGGTGGTCATGAGTCGGTCCAAGGCGCAGGAGTTGGGGCTGACGTGGATCGCGGAGATCGGCGCCCACGGGGTGGTGGCAGGACCGGATTCCTCCCTCCACGAACAGCCCTCGAACGCGATCCGCAAGGCATGCGAGAAGCAGGGCATCGATGTCAGCGATCTCGATCTGATCGAGATCAACGAAGCTTTCGCGGCAGTAGGCCTGGCATCGGTTGCGGCGCTGGGTGTCTCCACAGACATCGTCAATGTCAACGGGGGTGCCATTGCCCTCGGCCACCCGGTGGGAATGTCGGGTGCGCGCATCGTCCTGCACCTCGCCCTGGAGCTCGGGCGGCGCGGTGGAGGCCTGGGTGCTGCTGCTCTGTGCGGCGGGGGCGGCCAGGGTGACGCGCTGATCCTGCGCGTGCCGGCTGCCTAGGACGCCTCACGATGGACAACGTCCGCGATCTCGTCGAGCGTGCGCGCGCCGGTGAGCCGCGGGCGGTCGCCCGCCTTATCTCCTGGGTCGAGGATGGCTCGCCCGCTCTCGCGGAGGTCATGTCCTTGATCGCCGACCGAGCCGGCTCGGCACGCGTCATCGGCGTCACCGGCCCTCCCGGTGTCGGCAAGTCGACGATGACCTCCGCCCTGGTCAGGGCGTGGCGCGAACGTGGACTTCGCGTGGGAGTGATCGCGGTCGACCCGACCTCTCCCTTCTCCGGAGGAGCGTTGCTCGGTGATCGGATCCGGATGCACGATCACGCCACGGATCCGGGGGTCTTCATTCGTTCGATGGCATCTCGGGGTCATCTCGGGGGATTGGCGGCGACAACCCCGCAGGCAGTCCGGATCCTCGAGGCGGCAGGTTGCGACGTCGTCATCGTCGAGACCGTCGGTGTGGGGCAGTCGGAGGTCGAAGTGGCGTCCACCGCAGACTCCACCCTCGTCCTGCTCGCTCCCGGCATGGGCGATGGCATTCAGGCCGCGAAGGCCGGCATCCTCGAGATCGGCGACGTGCTGAGCGTGAACAAGGCCGACCGCGACGGGGCGAGCACCACCGCGCGGGAACTGACCCACATGCTGGGGCTCGCTGACCGCCCGGACCGAGCCTGGGCGCCTCGTGTGGTCACATCCGTGGCGAGCCGTGGAGACATCGATGCCGTCCTCGAGGCTCTCGACGAGCATGCTCGGTGGCTCGCCGACAGCGGGATCCTGGCCCAGCGCAGACGGCGGCGGGCGGCGGAGGAGGTCCTCGCGATCGCGATGGCGCGAATCCGGGATCGCTGGGAAGGTTCGACCACTCTCGACAGTCTCGCGGATGAGGTCGCCAAGGGTGAGCGGGATCCATTCGCGGCGGCCGAGGAACTACGCCGGCACCTCGATTGATCGGCTGACGTGGAGTCGATCCCCTGACGCGGGGATGCCAGGATAGGCGCGTGAGCAGCCAGCAGCCCAACCCCGCCAGCAATATTCCCCTGCGCGGAGCCGTCGACCTGTCCGCCCTCGCCCAACAGCGCCAGGCTCAGCAGCGCCGGGACGCCGTGATGGGAGACGCGCCCACAGGAGTGGTCGTCGACGTGACCGAGGCGACGTTCCAGGCCGAGGTGATCGACCGCAGTCAGACAGTGCCGGTCGTGCTCGATCTGTGGGCCGAGTGGTGCGGGCCGTGCAAGGCCCTGTCTCCGGTATTGGAGACGCTAGCGGCGGAATATGGCGGACGGTTCGTTCTTGCCAAGGTCGACGTCGATGCCGAGCAACGCATCGCAGCAGCTTTCCAGGTGCAGAGCATTCCCAGCGTGTTCGCTGTCGTCGGGGGCCAGCCGGTGCCGCTGTTCCAGGGTGCGCTCCCGGAGCCGCAGATCCGCCAGTATCTCGATGAGTTGCTCAAGGTGGCCGCGCAGGCTGGTGTCACCGGAACGGTTGAAGCGGGTGCGCCGGCAGATGAAGCAGAACCGGTCGAAGAGACAGTCGACCCGCGCTTCGAGGCGGCCTTCGATGCGATCGAGGCTGGTGACTGGGCTGCTGCTGAGGCTGCGTACCAGCAGGTGCTGGACTCCGAGCCGGCGAATGCCGATGCTGTCGCGGGTGTGGCGATGTGTCGCCTCCAGCAGCGCCTGGAGACCTCCGTCGAGTCTGAAGCCCTGCGCTCCGCGGACGAGGCTGCGGCTCGCAATGACTGGACATCGGCCTTCGATGTACTGCTGGCCGAGATCAAGGCCACGTCGGGTGATGAGCGAGACGCAGCCAGGGCTCGGTTGCTCGAACTGTTTGCGATGGCCGGAGAGATCCCGGAGGTCGCGAAGGCTCGGATCGGCTTGGCCAACGCCCTGTTCTGAGCCGAACAGCCGAGGTCGACGGGGTTGATCAGTCCCGGACAGATCAGCCCCGGGTAGATCAGGCTTCGTGCCTGAACCACACGGCGGCGAGCGGGGGGATCGTGAGGTCGACCGAGGTCTCCTGGTGATGCCACGGAGGACCGTGTGCTTCCACCTCGCCGAAGTTCCCCATCCCGGAGCCGCCGTATTCCGTTGCGTCGGTGTTGACGACCTCCCGCCAGCGTCCAGCGTGGGGGAGTCCGATGCGGTAGCCGATGTGGGGAACGGGGGAGAAGTTCACCGCGCACGCGAGCGTTCCGCCGGATGAGTCACGTCGCAGCCAGGTGAAGATATTGTTCGCCGCATCGTTGGCATCGATCCACTCGAAACCCCAGGGATCGTCATCGAGTTGCCACAGGGCCGGTGTGTCGCGATAGGCGCTGTTGATATCGCGCATCGCGTGCGCCATTCCCTGATGCTCGGCGAAGTCCAGCAGCCACCAGTCCAAACCGGCATCGGCATTCCATTCGGCTGACTGGGCGAACTCGCTTCCCATGAAGAGCAACTTCTTGCCCGGATGCGCCCACATGAAGCCGAGGAAGGCTCGCATGTTCGCAAGTTGCTGCCATCGATCTCCGGGCATGCGGCCGATCAGTGAAGATTTTCCGTGCACGACCTCGTCATGCGAGATTGGAAGAACGAAATGCTCGCTGTAGGCGTACATCATCGAGAACGTCATCTCGTGGTGGTGGTACTGACGGTGGATCGCCTCATGCTTGACGTAGTCCAACGAGTCGTGCATCCACCCCATGTTCCACTTCAGGCCGAAGCCGAGCCCGCCGAGGTGAGTCGGTCGGGTGACTCCGGGCCACGCGGTGGATTCCTCCGCGATGGTGACGATGCCGGGGACGCGCTTGTAGGCCGTGGCGTTCATTTCCTGAAGGAAGGACACCGCATCGAGATTCTCGCGACCACCGAATTCATTCGGCGTCCATTCGCCTGCCTCGCGCGAATAGTCCAGGTAGAGCATCGAGGCCACCGCATCGACACGCAGCCCATCGACATGGAATTCCTCGAGCCAGAACAATGCGTTGGCGACGAGGAAGTTGCGCACCTCGGTTCGACCGAAGTCGAAGACGAAGGTGCCCCAGTCGGGGTGTTCGCCCCGACGAGGATCGGGATGCTCGTACAACGGTGTGCCATCGAAGCGCGCGAGGGCCCAGTCATCCTTGGGGAAGTGCGCCGGGACCCAGTCGATGATGACGCCGATGCCCGCCTGATGAAGCCGATCGATGAGGAATCGGAGGTCATCAGGACTGCCGAATCTCGGAGTGGGCGCGAAGTAGGACGTCACCTGATAGCCCCAGGAGCCGGCGAAGGGGTGGGCCGCGACCGGAAGGAACTCCACATGGGTGAAGCCCTGCTGCACGACGTAGTCGGTGAGTTCCTCGGCCAACTCCCGGTAGGTCAAGCCGGGCCGCCAGGAGCCGAGGTGGACCTCGTAGGTTGACATCGGGTGACGCAGCGCATCGCGGGTCGCCCGCGCGGTCATCCACTCCTTATCCCCCCAGGAATAGTGCGACGTGAAGACGACCGAACCAGTCGCAGGGGGGAGTTCGGTGGCGAAGGCGAAGGGATCGGCCTTCTCCCGCCAGATCCCGTCTCGTCCGAGGATGGCGAACTTGTAGACCGCGCCGGGGCCGATGTCCGGGATGAACAACTCCCACACACCGGTTGAGCCGAGGCTGCGCATCGGATGGGCGGTGGCATCCCAGTGATTGAAGTCGCCCGTGACGCGGACCCCCTGTGCGTTCGGCGCCCACACGGCGAAGGACACACCCCGAATATCGCCATGGGGTCCCGGATAGACATGCTCGTGCGCACCGAGCACCTGCCACAACTGCTCGTGCCTGCCTTCGCCGATCAAGTGCTGATCGATCTCGCCGACCGTGGGCCAGAACCGGTAGGGATCATCGGCCGGATAAGTCTGCTGGCCGTAGACGACGTCGAGTCGATAGTCGGGCACATCGGAGACCGGGAGAAGTGCCTGCCACACACCACGATGAAGGTGCTCGAGGGGAATGCGTTCCTCACCGATGAGTGCGTCGACGGAGTCTGCCAGGGGGCGCAAGACGCGCAGGATGACGCCGTCCGGGGAGGGATGAGGGCCGAGGATGGAGTGGGGATCGTGGTGCCAGCCATCGACGAGTCGATCGAGTTCGGCAGTGTCCGGAGCGGGGATGGTGGGGTCGGTCATGATCACGACCGCCTCAGGTGGACCACGTGTGCGATGGCTTCGGCGGGATCGAGGCGGACGTAGTCGGCCTGCCCCCAGGTCCACGAATGGTCGGTGATGAGGTCATGGGCGGTGAACCGGTCAGGCCAGTCCATGCCGAGCGTCGGCATGTCCCACCACACCGTGGCTTCCTGCGGTTGGTGTGGGTCGAGCGAGACGATCGTGAGGATGATGTCATCGCCGTGCTGCTTGGAGTAGGCGATCACCATGTCGTTGTCGGGGTAGTGGAAGCGCAGGCTGCGCAGATCCTGCAGTGCGGGATGGCGATGGCGGATCTCGTTGAGGCGGGTGAGGTAGGGCGCGAGAGTGGGCGTGTCACCCGTCCAGTCGCGAGGCCGCAATTGATATTTCTCCGAATCGAGGTACTCCTCGCTGCCGGGCTTCACCGCGAGGTGCTCGAAGAGCTCGAATCCGCTGTAGACACCCCAGGTCGGAGACAGGGTGGCAGCGAGGGTCGCCCGGATGGCGAAGGCTGCCGGACCGCCGTATTGCAGGAATTCATGCAGGATGTCGGGAGTGTTCACGAAGGCATTCGGACGCATGTAGGCCGATGCAGGTCCGGCTAATTCCTCGAAGTAGTCGGTCAATCCGACGCGGTCGGTGCGCCAGGTGAAGTAGGTGTAGCTCTGCTGGAAGCCGACTTCGGCGAGGGCGCGCATCATAGGTGGGCGAGTGAAGGCTTCCGCCAGGAAGATCACATCGGGATCTGAGTCGTGGATGCTGGACAGCAGCCGATCCCAGACCCAGAGCGGTTTGGTGTGCGGATTATCGACCCGGAAGATCCGAACGCCGCGAGACATCCACAATCGGACGATGCGTTCGACCTCGGCATAGAGTCCCTCGGGGTCGTTGTCGAAGTTGAGCGGGTAGATGTCCTGATATTTCTTCGGTGGGTTCTCGGCGTAAGCGATGGTCCCGTCGGCTCGGGTGGTGAACCATTCGGGATGTTCGCTCACCCATGGGTGATCGGGTGACGCCTGGAGCGCGAGGTCGAGGGCGATCTCGAGGCCTTCGCTCTTTGCTCGCTTCACGAAGGCGGTGAAATCACCGACTGTCCCGAGCTCCGGATGGATGGCGTCATGACCGCCCTCGGCTGAGCCGATCGCCCACGGGGACCCGGGGTCGTGAGGGCCCGCTTCCAGGGTGTTGTTCGGCCCCTTCCGGAAGGACCGACCGATGGGGTGGACCGGGGGGAGGTAGACGACGTCGAAGCCCATCGCCGCGATGGCGGGCAGTCGTTCGGCCGCGGTGATCAGGGTCCCCGAACGAGGCGGATCCAGCGTGGCTCCCTCGCTCCGGGGGAAGAACTCATACCAGGAGCCGATGAGTGCTCGGCGTCGCTCCACTCGGAGTGGCCAGGGTCCGGATCGACCGATCGGGCCGCGGAGAGGGTATTCGTCCAAGATCGCCACGACATCGGCATCATGAGCGGGGCCGAGCCGGACATCAGCGGGCAGCGAGGTGTCCCGCATCGTCGCGGCGGCCGATCGCAGTGTGGCGCGCTCACCGGTGCGACCGCGGGGAAGCGCCTTCGCAGCTCTCTCGCAGAGAACGGCACCCTCGAGGAGTTCGGCGTCGACATCGATCCCTTCCGGCACCTTGATGTCGGCGCGATGCCGCCAGGTGCCCCAGGGGTCATCCCAGGCTTCGATGGTGAACGACCACGCCCCGATATCGCTGCAGGACACGGTCGCTGCCCACCGATCCTGCCCATCGCCGAGCGCGGTCATGCGGTGCCGCTGGTGCTCTCGTCCCCGGGGATCTTCGACGATGACGTCGACCTGGAGCCCATCGTGTCCCTCGCGAAAAACCGTGGCGGTGACGGGGATGACCTCATCGACGACGGCCTTGGCGGGTCGCCGGCCAGACTCGACGGTAGGGGAGACATCGAGGATCGTGAACCGACCGTCGAGGACCTGGGGCACCAGGGTCGAGGAAGCCTTCGACGGCGTTAGCTGTCCCTTTCGGCTTGTCGCCACGCTGGCAGCCTAGTCCTCGTTGGTCACCTGCGGTGTTACAACGGTTTCAGCAACGACCGGCAACATCGGGGGGTAATTCGAGTTCGCGGAGCACCTTGGTGAATCGGCGGCGTTGAGTCGGTGTTGATCTGTCACATGATGTTCACGCAGGCATGCGGTGGCGAGGAGGCGAACCCGATAGCGTCACCCATCGTGAGAGCGATTCGCCGATTCAACGTCCGTACCGTCCTACCCGACGCACTCGAGGGTCTCGACGTGCTCGCGCATAATCTGCGCTGGTCCTGGCATGCCCCGACTCGAGAGGTGTTCCGGGCGATCGATCCGCAGTTGTGGGATGCCATTGGTGACGACCCGATGCGGTTGCTGTCAGAGGTCTCCTCGGAGCGGCTCGAGGAACTTGCGGCGGACGAGGGATACGTGGAATGGGTGCGTCAGGCGCGAGAGGACCTGCGCGACTATCTCGAGCGAGAGCACTGGTACCAGCACCGCGGCGAGGACTCACCGCGTGCGATCGCCTACTTCTCCCCGGAGTTCGGTGTCGCTGCGGCGCTGCCGCAGTACTCGGGCGGTCTGGGAATCCTGGCGGGTGACCATCTCAAGGCAGCCTCCGACATCGGTGTTCCGATCATCGGTGTCGGTCTGTTCTATCGCTCGGGGTACTTCCGGCAGGCGTTGTCTCGGGATGGCTGGCAGACCGAGACCTATCCCGTGCTCGATCCCGACAGCATGCCGCTGCGGTTGCTTCGGGATGAGAACGGTGCGGCTGTCTATCTCCAGGTGGGGCTGCCGGGAGGGGACACGCTGGACTTCCAGATCTGGGTGGCACAGGTGGGACGTGTGCCGCTCCTCATGCTGGACTCGGATGTGGCAACCAACGCGCAGCGGGAGCGCGATGTGACCGATCGCCTCTATGGCGGTGGTCACGAGCATCGACTTCGCCAGGAGATGCTGCTCGGGATCGGTGGCGTCCGAGCGGTCCGCAGATTCTGCGAGTTGACCGGCCATGCCGCACCAGAGGTCTTCCACTCGAATGAAGGTCACGCAGGGTTCCTCGGGCTGGAGCGAATCCGCGAACTCATCTCGGGCTCGGATCCGATGAGCTTCGATGAGGCACTCGAGGTCGTACGAGCAGGCACCGTCTTCACCACTCATACCCCGGTCCCGGCCGGTATCGACCGTTTTCCACGGGACCTCATCACGCAGTATCTCGGCGCGGACAATGGCGATGCCGCGCTCCCGATCGATCGCATCCTGGCGCTGGGCGCAGAAGACTATGACGGTGGCGACCCGACCGTGTTCAACATGGCCGTCATGGGACTGCGACTGTCCCAGCGCGCGAACGGAGTGAGCCTCCTGCATGGGTCGGTGAGTCGATCGATGTTCAACGGGCTGTGGCCTGACTTCGACTCTGCGGACGTTCCCATCACCTCGATCACCAACGGCGTGCACGCCCCGACCTGGGTCGCACCGGAGATCTGGAATCTCGCCGTGGAGCGAGGTGCGCAAGACCTGGCCGAGCAGCCGCATGGCTGGGAGGTGCTCGGGGATGTGCAAGACGACACCCTGTGGTGGACCAAGCGCGCGCTTCGCGAGCGGCTCGTTCACGACGCTCGTCATCGGCTGCGTCGATCCTGGCTTCGACGTGGCGCGACGGAGGCGGAACTGGGGTGGATCGATGGCGTCCTCGACCCTGATGTGCTCACCATCGGCTTCGCGCGCCGGGTTCCCTCATACAAGAGATTGACGCTCATGCTCCGGGATACCGATCGACTGCGAAGTCTTCTCCTCGATCCGGAACGACCGGTTCAGTTGATCGTGGCGGGCAAGGCGCACCCGGCGGATGAGGGCGGCAAGCGACTGATTCAAGAACTGGTGCAGTTCGCCGATGATCCGGAGGTGCGCCATCGGATCGTCTTCCTGCCGAACTACGAAATCGCGATGGCGACGGTGTTGTATCCGGGTTGCGACGTGTGGCTGAACAATCCGATCCGACCCCTGGAGGCCAGCGGCACGTCAGGGATGAAGGCTGCCTTGAACGGTGCGTTGAACCTCTCGATTCTCGATGGTTGGTGGGACGAATGGTTCGATGGTGAGAATGGTTGGGCAATTCCCACGGCCAATGGCGTCGAGGATCCTGATCGTCGGGAGGTCCTCGAGGCGTCGGCGCTGTATGACCTCATCGAAACCGGAGTTGCCCCGGTGTT
>CAZVCZ010000053.1:0-10613 GCA_964626275.1 uncultured Bifidobacteriaceae bacterium
GCGAGTGGCGGAATAGGCAGACGCGCACGGTTCAGGTCCGTGTGCCCGAAAGGGCGTGGGGGTTCAACTCCCCCCTCGCGCACTCAGATTCACTCTTCTGCGACCAACGGTCAGCCGGCGACAACCTCCACCTTGAACCCACTGAGGACAGCAGTGCCGCCGAGTTCATCCACTGCCTGCTCTCCTACCAGGAGATTCACGTTGGCCTCTCGCCATCCGTGAGGGATGCAGACGCAGCCCGGCGCCACTTCATCTCGCACACTCGCCGGGATAGTGATCGACCCGCTCGGACTGGTGACGAGGACGGCATCGCCATCGCGGACACCAAGACCCAGTGCATCGTCGGGGTGGATCATCGCGGTCGGAACATTGGACCCCCCAGTGAGCGTCGGCAGCCCCTTCATCCAAGAGTTATTGCTGCGCAGTTGGCGGCGTCCCACCAGGGTGAACGTCCCTGATGACGGCTCCGATCCCAGGAGTTCGCCGGCCTTCCTGAGCTCCTCCACCAGCACCGGGGGCGCGACGTCGATGAGCCCCGAGGGAGTGCGTAGAACCTCGGGCAGGCGAGGCTCCAAAGGCCCGAGATCGATGCCATGCGGAGCAGCCATCACCACGTCGAGGGTCAGCCCATCAGGGACGGACCCGAATCCGTCTCCATAGGGACCAGAACGGATGCGCAGATCGAGGATGCGATTCACCCCACGGCGATGGGCGACCGCCGCGAGTAGTTCCGCGGGGTCGCGACCGTGGGCCCGCGACGCCTCATCGGTGCATGCCTGCTGCGCCACGGTGAAGGCGATGAGATCGTCGACTGCCTGCGGTGATGGTTCTGTTCCCGACACTGCACCGGCCGCGATCGCCGCTAGTTGCAGGAGCACGTCAGCCTCGTCCATCTCTCCTTCGGGCACGGGGAACACCGGGGGCGAATAGCGTGCCTGGTTGCGCACCGCGAGGTTGTTGAACACCACATCGTGATGCGGCCTCGTCAGCGGTGACGCAACCGGCAGAACGACATCGGCAAGTTGCCCGGTCTCCGTCAGGTAGGGGTCGACGCAGACGAGCACATCCAAGGAACTGAAAGCCGCTGCGAGACGTGTCCCATTCGGCGTCGACATGATCGGGTTTCCCCCCACAACGAACACCGCACGGATGTGCTCCCCGGTCTCCGGATCGGGTGTGTCGATCTCCTCCGCCATGGCAGAACTGGGGAACTCACCGAGAACACTCGGCAGGCCGCGGACCCGCGTGCGGCGGCGCCCGGGAATGGTCACCCCGCGACCCCGACCAGGCGTTCCTTCCGTCGTGGGACCGCCAGCAACCGGCATCGGGAACATCGCGCCGCCTCGGGAGTCGAGTGCACCGATCGCGATGTTGACCACATCAATCAGCCACGAGGAAACCGTCGCCAGGGGCACCACTCGACCATCGATGCTCAGGCCCGAGGTCGTCGTCCCCATACGTCCGTAGACCACCGGATGGGAAGCAGCCTGAAGTTCTTCGGCTATCCGATACGTGACACTCGCGTCGACGCCGGTGATGGCCGCGACGGCATCGGGAGTGAAGTCACTGAGGGCGTCGACGAGGTCATCCCACTGATCCTGCGCGATCCAGTCCTGAGCCCGGGCGAAATTCGGTGTCCGAACCAGCACATGGGCCAACGCGGCCAACCAGAGTGCGTCGCTCCCCGGTCGGATCGACACGTGTTCCTCGGCGATTTCCGCTGTCCGAGTGCGCACCGGGTCCACCACCACGAGCTTGCCGCCCCGCTTGCGCAGCGCCCTGAGTCGACCGGGCATATCCGCCGCGGTCATCAAGGATCCGTTCGACACCATCGGATTCGCCCCGAGCATGAGGAAATAGTCGGTGTGGTCGACATCGGGGACCGGAACCGAGAGCGGAGTGCCGAACATCAGGGCTGAAGCCGCCTGCTTCGGCATCTGGTCGACCGTGCTCGCCGAGAATCGCTGCATCGTGCCGAGAGCACGCACGAAGGCCGGGAGCATGAACGTTCCGGCGAGGCTGTGCACATTGGGGTTGCCCAGGTAGAGGCCGACGGCATCCGCCCCGTGCTCGGACAAGATGGGGGCGAGGCGCGCACGAATAACGTCGAATGCCTCCTCCCACGACGCTTCCCGGAGTTCACCGGAGTCATCGCGCACGAGCGGCGAGCGCAGTCGCCGCGGATCAGAGTGCAACTCGCCGAGCGCCACGCCCTTGGGGCAGAGAAAGCCGTGACTGAAGACGTCCTCGGTGTCCCCACGCACAGCCGTGACCGCGTCACCATCGATAGTGAGGTTCAGCCCACAGGTGGCTTCGCAAAGAGGGCAAATACGCAAGGCTTGGGTCATGCCCCCACTCTGGCAGCGATATCGCCCTCGCGCCAAGGAGAAGGCGACATTAGGGCTGCACTCCGCCTTGGTTTCCTGGCAGTCTGTACCGATGCACCCTCACCTGCATCGCATGACTGTCGTCCTCCCCAGTTAGCAGACACCATGCTGGATTACTCCACCCTGTGGTGCGGACTGCGCGGTCACATCACGTATGCCCCAGACGAACCCGAGCTCGCCGAGCGACTCCAGGCGGAGGCACCCGCCGGAGTGGTCTGGCGCTGCCTGCGGTGCGGCACCTACGTTCCCGGTGAACCGCACAGCCATGGCCCGGCTGACCTCGCTCCTACCCCGCCTCGTGGACGCGCTCTTCGTCAACTCATCATCCTGCGACTGCTCGCGGTGTTGCGCTCTCTCGAGGGTCTCGGCGAGCTCACCATCGGTCTCACCCTCTTCGGACTGCAATCACGGGTCCCCAGCGTTGTGCAGGCACTCAAGGAGGAACTCCCACTCCTCGTACCCGCGGCGGAGCGCATCGGGTGGAATATCGAGAACTCCTGGATAGCCCGCATGATCGATGAGATCGCCAACATCAGCCCGGACTCCTACGGGATCATCGGGATCGGAATCGCCCTGCTCGGCGTGGTGAAACTGACGGAAGCGGTGGGCCTATGGCTGTCGAAGAGGTGGGGTGAGTACCTATCGGTGATCGCCACCAGCGTGTTCATCCCTATCGAGATCCGCGAACTCATTCTGGGCATCACCACATTCAAGGTGGTCATCTTCGTCATTAACCTCGCTGCCGTCGTCTGGCTGATCTGGGCGAAGCGGCTCTTCGGTGTCCGTGGCGGGAAAGCCGCGGCAGAAGCCGAGAATGAGGAGGCATCCCTGATCTCCGTCGAACGAGCCGCAATGATCCCCTCCGAACCCCAGGTTTGACAGACTGCGGTCATGACAACCGAAGGCGACAGGGTGGAGTCAGACGACCCCCGTGAGAAGTTCCGCCAGGCTCTCGAGGCAAAGAAGGCCCGAGGTGGCCATCGCGGAGCCGAGGGCGGCGGGGATTCAGGTGGCACGAAGGGCTCTTCTGCGAAGGCCGGCGGAAAGCGCGAGTTTCGGCGCAAGAGCGGTTAGGACGACAGATGAACGAGACTCGGACCTGGACGGTGGAGAACCGAACGCTCTGGCGCATCGGATTCATCGCCCTCGCCATCATCGCGATCGGCCTCCTGGTGCAGTTCCTGCTCGACGATGGCGGAGGAGTCATCTTCATCGTCCTCATGGCGTGGTTCTTCGCTCTCGCGATCGCCCCTGGGGTCGAGAGGCTGAGCCGACACATGTCGCGGGGCCTGGCGACCTTGATCATGATGGGCGGGATCGCAGCCTTCATCGCGGTGTTCCTCTTCGCCTTCGGCCAGCTGCTTATCGACCAGCTCGTGTCGATCGTCCGGGCCCTTCCGGACCTTTTCGGACGGGTCGTCGACTGGTTCAACTCCACCTTCGGAACCACGTACAACGCCTCGGAACTCCTCGCCCAAATCGACTTCACCGACGAAAACCTGCGTAACTTCGCCCTGCGGGTCGCCGAGGGCATCCTCGGTGTGGCTGCCTCCGTGCTCGGCAGCTTCTTCGGCCTGTTCACCTTCGGACTGATCGCGTTCTACATCAGCGCAGACGGCCCGCGGCTGCGGCGCTGGATTGCCTCGCTATTCCCGGAGAAGTCCCAGCACGTCTTCGCCAACATCTGGGACATCACCGCGGAGAAAGTGGGCCGCTACGTCGCAGCGCGTGCGATCCTCGCCACGATCAACTCGGTGACGAGCGGCATCGTGTTCTTTGCCGTGGGACTGCCCTATTGGTTGCCGATGGCAATCTGGACCGGGGTCGTGGCGCAGTTCGTTCCCATGATTGGCACCTACATCGCGATCATCTTGCCCGTCATCGTCGGTTTGCTCAGCGGTAATCCGTGGCTGGGAGCCATCGTGCTCGCCTGGGCATTGCTCTACCAGCAGGTGGAGAATCTCACGATCGAACCGCGGATCTCCGCGCGAGCCGTGGATGTAAACCCGGCTGTGGCTTTCGTCTCCGTCCTACTCGGTGCAGCGCTGTTCGGCGTGGCGGGCGCGCTCCTGGCCATCCCGGTCGTCGCCATGGTGATCACCCTCATCGGGCTGTATGTCAAACGGCACGAGCTCATCGAGGAGCTCGATACCGATGAAGTCGTCGAATCGACCCAGGAGGAGTGAACTCTTCGGTACTAGGAGCGGGCGTCCACCGCTGAGTGAGGCGTCATCGGTACCGGGCGCCGCCAGACGACGAGCACTCCGATCAGGGCAAGCACGGGGACGAGGAGAAAGGCCACTCGCAGGCCGGAGACATCCGCGAGAGCCCCGAGCGCGAAGGGCGCCGTCATGATGGCGAGCCCCGCGCAGAGCAGTCCGACGGCGGAGGCGAGATCGGCGAAATGCGGAACGCACCGAATCGCTCGGGCAATGGCTAGCGGCCAGTGCAAACCGACTCCCGCACCGGTGAGAAATAGGAAGATCACCATGATCACGAGAATCGATGTGGCCCATGCGATCAGAAAAGCAACACCGGAAAGCGCGAATGCAACCATGAGGATCGTCTCGGGATTCCGACGCTGAGCGAGGCGTCCCCCGATGAGTCGACCCGCAATCAGCCCGGCAACGACGATGCCGAGAGCAGCCGAGGCGGCGCCTTCCCCGAGTCCGCCCTGTTCGCGAAGCAGATCAGCGGTCCAAAGCGCCATGCAGTATTCGATGCCCGCTGCGGGGAGCATGACCAGGCAGCACCACCAGAAGAGCCGTGGAAGATCGCGCCAGCGCCCAGCGACGCCGGCAATCTCACCGAGGTCGTATGAGCTCACCCGTGCCCCTCGCCACACCTCAACTCCGACGAGCACCGCGATGAGAAGCCAGAAGGCGGGGCGCCAGCCCCAGGTCAATGCAACTCCGACACCGACACCCACCGCGCCGAGCAATCCAGCAACTGCCCCAAGGGCGTTCGCCTCCGACAGGGCCGCGGGTGAGGCGGCGCCCTGCTGCTCACCGAGGAAGGCGCTCAACCCAGCGACCATCAGCGCGCCTCCGCACCCCGCGACGACTACCGACGAGATCGTCACGATGACGGGCAGCCCACTGGTATAGCCGAGGATGCCGATCATCATGAGGATCGATCCCCAGCGCATCGCTCGGCCACGCCCTAAACGGGCGCTAATCCGCGGACTGAGGAAGGACATGATCACGATGCCGAGGGCCCACCCGCTGGCATGCAGTCCCGATACTGTTCGGGAGGTTTCCTGTTCGTCTCGCAACAGGATCGTCGACGCACCTAGGGCATAGACGAAGAAGCCGTACGCGCCCATCTGGGCATAGGACACCCAGGTTCGACGATCCCGGCGAGGGACCGTTGATGAGGACGTCATGGGCGAAGGTTAGTGAGCGCCTCCCGCATCTGTTCCGCGCCCCGCTCAATCTCATCGCGAATCTCTGGAGTGCGTTCCAGGGGCTGAGCCTGGGCTCCCGCGCTCTTGGAGAGTTTTTCTCCACGCACTGACGTCACCAAGGGATGGTGGACGACCTCAATGTCCGTGAATCCATTCTCGGGCAGCAGGGCGCTCAGATGCCGTTGAGTCTTCGTACTTGCGAGCAGATCCTCGCCTCGAAGGATGCGGGTGACGCCCATGAGATCGTCATCGACGATGTTGGCCAGGTGGTAGGCAGGGATGCCCTCACGCCGCCACACCACGATGTCGTCTCCCTCGGCGGCGATGCGCAGGGCAGTGATTCCGGAGATGAGTTCCAATCCAGAGCATGCGCGCGGACAGCCAGGACCAGCATGCTCCGCCCAATCCGATCGGGAGCATGCGCAGACATAGGCGCCGCAGTCGATCAATTGATCCCTGGCTCGGACGTAATCATCGAGGTGGTCGCTCTGCCGCCACACGTCACCATCGATCGGCATGTCCAGCCACTCCACGAGATGGAGGATGTCCGCGACGTATTCGGGTCGAGTGCGGCCGGGATCGAGATCATCGATCCGTAATCGGATCGACCAGCCTTGCTCTTCTGCAAGCATCGTGAGAAGGCGGGCATGCACAGCATTCCCCAGATGCAGGAATCCGCTGGGAGTGGGTGCGAACCGGGTGATCATGACTGCTCAAGGCGTTCGGCAACACCCAGCCACTCTTCTTCCAATTCCGTGATCGCAGCTTCAACCTCCCGCAGGGCAGCCGTGTCAGTGAGCAAACGCTCTGGTTGTGTCGCATGCTCGACCAATGAAGCGTGCAACTCCTCGGCCTCACCCTGGCGTTTGGCGATGCGCCGCTCGAGTGAGGCCAGTTGCTTGGACAGTTCCCGACGCTCGCCACCGCTGAGTCCCGGCTTCCGCGTCTCAGCCCGCTTCGGCGCGGATTCGGTCGTCGTCGCCAGTGAGACGGTCTGGCGTAGTTGGAGATATTCATCGACTCCCCCGGGCAGGTCACGCACCCGGCCATCACCGAGGACTGCTCGATAGGTGGTGCACACGCGCTCCAGGAAGTAGCGATCATGGGACACCACCAGGAGCGTCCCGGCGAAGCCGTCGAGGAGATCCTCGAGTGCGGCGAGCGTCTCGACGTCGAAGTCGTTAGTCGGCTCGTCCAGCATCAGGACATTCGGCCCGGACATCAGGACACGGGTCAGTTGTAGGCGACGACGTTCCCCACCCGATAGGTCCTTGATGGGGGTCCATTGAGCACCGCCGCTGAATCCCAGTCGCTCGCACAGCTGCGACGCACTGATCTCCCCGGCCTTGCCCAGATCGACATAGCGCGCCACGCTCTCGACTGATTCCAGGACACGATCCTCACCGGGCAGTTCATCGAGTCGCTGTGACAGCAGGATCGGCTTCACGGTGGTTCCCCTCCGGATGCGCCCAGTATCGAGCTCGCGTTCACCGAGTAACGCGTTCAACAGCGTCGACTTGCCCGCACCATTCGGGCCGAGGATTCCCACTCGATCACCAGGACCGATGTTCCAGGTGAGGTGATCGACCAGGGTGCGATCTCCGATCCGAAGGGAAACGTCCTCCAGTTCGAAGACACGTTTTCCGAGGCGGGATCCCGCGAACTTCATCAACTCGATGTCGTCACGAGGCGGTGGTTCGCGGCTGATGAGTTCATTGGCAGCAGCGACTCGGAACTTCGGCTTGGTGGTCCGTGCCGGAGGGCCGCGGCGAAGCCAGGCCAGTTCCTTGCGCAGCAGATTCGAACGACGCGCCTCCTCCGCCTGCGCCTGACGGGAGCGCTCCGCCTTGGCGAGTACATAGGCGGAATACCCGCCCTCATAGGACTCAACCTGTCCGCGCACCACCTCCCAGGTCTCGGTGCTCACCTCGTCGAGGAACCAGCGATCGTGAGTCACCACGACATAGGCGCTGTCCCGAAGGCTCTTCAGGTGATCAGCGAGCCAGGCCACTCCTTCGATATCGAGGTGGTTGGTGGGCTCGTCCAAGATCACAACGTCGGGACCGTCGATCAGCACCGTCGCGAGTTCGACGCGTTGACGCTCACCACCCGAGAGCTCCGCGAGGTCTCGGTCAAGGAGTTCGTCATGGAATCCACCGAGCAGCCCGGTGAGGATGTCGCGCACTCGGGCATCGGAGGCCCAGGCATGGTCCGGCACCTCACCGACCACCCGGTGCCGGATCGTCACCCCCGGCAGCGGCTCGGGGGCTTGGCCGACGAAGCCGACGGAGATGCCGTTCGCTCGGGTTACCCGACCGGAGTCGATGTCTCGCGTCCCGGCGAGAACCCCGAGGAGGGTCGACTTTCCGCCGCCGTTGCGTCCTACGACGCCGATGCGGTCACCCACATTCACCCCGAGCGACACCGCGTCGAGGATCGCCCGTTCGCCATAGGTGATGGTGGCGCCTTCGACGCTGACGAGGTTGACCGGAGGCGTTGACATCGCCGCCATCGTAGGGGCACTCGTCCCCCTAGAATCTGATGTTGCGATGCTATGATGCGCTGATGCGTACGACACTGGACATCGATGATCGCGTGCTTGCCACCGCGCGCACTCTGGCTCGCGAGAAGGGCATCTCCGTTGGCTCCGCCGTCTCAGAGTTGGCCTTGCGAGGCCTGCGACGGACCGCCGACCTTTCCACAGCCCCCGACTCCCTCTTCCCCACGTTCCCTGATTCAGCTGATGCTGATCCTGTGACCATGGAGATGGTGCGAGAGGCACTGGACGACCTGTGAGCTACCTACTCGACGTCAATGTTCTGATTGCGTTGGCCTGGCCTCGACACGTTCATCACGTGCCGGCCACCCGCTGGTTCTCCACCGCCCACGGAGAGGGCTGGGCGACGGCTCCCCTGACCGAATCGGGTTTTGTTCGAGTATCGAGTAACGCTCGAGTCTTTCCGGATGGAGTGACTCCGGGGCAGGCATCGGAGTTACTGGCCCGGATTCACGAGATCCCCGGTCACGAGTTCTGGACCGACTCGGTGTCTTTCAGCGAATCGATCGATGTGATCGAGGCTCATGTTCATGGATCGAGCGCCGTAACCGACGCCCACCTCGCGCTGATCTGTCGTGAACATCGAGGAGTGCTTGCGACGTTCGATCGCTCTGCGGCGAGCCTGGCACGTGAACTTGGCGCCATGGGCGTGGTCATTCCCGCTTGAATCCCGTGTCGCGAGTATCAGACTTACGGTGTGGGATGGCCCTGTGGGTCGGGCCGATGTGCAGGTGGTGTGGTTCAAGCGCGACCTTCGCGTTCATGACCACCCTGCTCTCAGTGCCGCGGTTCAGACTGGCGGCCCCGTCCTGCCCCTGTACATCTTCGAGCCGAGCCTGATCGCCCATCCGCACACCGCTCCTCGACACGTCGAACTCATCCTTGACGGGATTCGCGATCTCCGGGAGGCGCTATCTCGCCTGGGCGCACCCTTGATCATCCGGGTTGGCGAGGTGCCCGACGTCCTGGAATCCCTGAACTCCGAGGTTGCCTTCTCTCAGATCCACTCCCATGAGGAATTCGGTGTCCTCGCCACGTGGGAGCGCGACAAGGCCGTCGCTGCCTGGTGTCGCTTTCGAGGTGTCGCCTACACCGAGCACCGGCAATCGGGAACGATGCGCGGGCTCGCCTCACGGGATCACTGGAGCCGCCAACGTATGGCGCTCTTCGCTCAGCCGCTGCTTCCCGCCCCTGACAAGGTGATCCCGACGTCGATCGAACCTGGCCCGATCCCGAGTCTCAGCGAACTGGGTCTCACACCGGAGTCGATGGAGTATCGACAGCGAGGCGGCGAGGACGCAGGGCGAGCCACCATGTTCTCCTGGCTCAGCGAACGGGTTCCCGGCTACGAACGGAATCTGTCGAGCCCCAACACCGGCTGGGATGGCTGCTCTCGGCTGTCCGTACACCTTGCTCTGGGAACGGTCAGTCCGCGGGAGGTGCATAAGCGCGCGGAACGCCAGCACGGGGAGCCAGGTGCGCCGCGCAGATCACTGGAGGCCTTCGGCGAACGACTTGCCTGGCGCGACCACTTCACCCAGAAACTCGAGGATGCACCCTTCATCGAGCAGCGGGCACTTCACCCCGCGTTCGACGACCTGCGACCGCGCGAAGCGAATCGGACAGCGCTGGACGCATTCATCTCCGGTCAGACGGGTTACCCGATGGTCGATGCTGTGGTTCGCTCACTCGCTGCCACCGGCTGGACCACCTTCCGAATGCGCTCCATGATCGTCTCCTTCGCCTCCTACGACCTGTGGCTGCCCTGGCAGGAAACCGGGCGTGTGCTCGCCCGTTGGTTCACCGACTACGACCCGGGAATCCACTGGCCGCAGATCCAGATGCAATCCGGGGTCACTGGCATGAATGCGCTGCGAATCTACGACCCGGTGAAACAGCAGTTGGACCATGACCCCAACGGCACTTTCGTACGCCGGTGGGTGCCCGAACTCCGCGACGTTCCCGATGAGTTGCTCCCCACGCCGTGGCTCACCGCACCGGAGCAGCGTCACGACTATCCCGATCCGATCGTGGATCACGCGGCAGCCGCTGCCCAGGCGAAGCGGCGCATCAGCGCGGTGCGGCAGAGGATCCGTGGGGACGGCACGACCCGGGCGCTACTGGAGCGCCACGGATCGCGCCGACCACCGCCTGCGCGTCGTCGGCGTTAGCGGCCGACCCGCTTCATTTTCACCGGGATGTCGATGGTGCCGTTGCCGTCAGTGTCGATACCGAACGCCGGTCGCTGCGTCATCCGCCGCCA
>CAZVCZ010000054.1:0-10441 GCA_964626275.1 uncultured Bifidobacteriaceae bacterium
CGAGACGTCCCAGCACCGCGATCGTGGGGCGGGGGGCCCGCTGGCGCATCAGGTCCTCGAAGGTGGACTCCGGCCCGAGCGTGTCCGTTCCGTTGTGCACCACACTGATCCGCTGGCGGTCCACGCCGAGTTCGACGAGTTCCTCCCGGGTCCGATCCGACACGGCGACATAGCGCTGGCGGCGGTAGGCCCACGGTGCGATCCGGGACTCCAGGAACCAGCCGGCGCGGGATCGCACGGGGTCATACACCACCGGCCACTGCTCCCGGTGGACGTGATGCACGAGAACGAGTACGGGGGCCCGTGTCGCCCACGGCGCGAAGAAGGGAATGCCATTCTGAGTGTCGACCACGACATCGATGGGTCCAAGTCCACCCGATCGCAGCAGCCGGCGAGCCTGCCCGTACACCCCCAACTTCGATCCTCGGCGCACGAACCGCACTCCCGCACGGAGTTCGTCCCCCGGAGCGCGATCATGGGCTGCGCAGACCACCGTCACCTCATGGCCGCGCTCGGCGAGAAGAGTCGCAATGCGCTCGAGATAGACCTCCGACCCGCCACCCTCAGGATTGGCGGTGTCTCGCCAGTTCAGCCACGCGATGCGCACCGGGACACCGTAGTGAAGAAACCCGTGCCGTGGGTGGGGTACCGTCACCCGGTGTCGAAGCCGGTGCCTGAGGTGAGCCCCTGGCGCGCCACCGTGGCGCGCTCGCGTCGGCTGTTCGCTGACTTCCTCGTCGAGCAATCCGATCCTGATCGCTTCTATCGGGCGCTGGCCGCCGATTCTGCCGGGCAGGTCGACTCCTGGCATCCGCTCGCGGGAGCGCTCATGCTCGATGTGGGAGGAGGCCCGGGGTTCTTCCAGTCGGCGTTCGAGGCCCGCGGCGCCGCCTACATCGCGGTGGACGCCGACGCCGGTGAGATGCGACTGCATGGGCGGAGCCCGTCGAGTCGAACCGTGCAGGCGGATGGCCGGCTACTTCCCTTCGCCACCGCGAGCTTCGATGTCACCTACTCTTCGAATGTCGCCGAGCACGTCGACGAACCCTGGCGGATGGCCGATGAGATGGTCCGGGTTACCCGGCCCGGAGGAACGGTCGTCCTGTCCTACACCCTGTGGTGGGGCCCCTGGGGCGGTCATGAGACGTCCCCCTGGCACCTCCTGGGCGGCGAACGGGCAGCCCGGAGATATCGACGGCGCATGGGCCATGAGCCCAAGAACCGATTCGGGTCCTCGCTGTTCCCCATCACCCTGTCCGAGGGGGAGCGGTGGGCACGACGCCAGCGCAGGGCTGAACTTCTCGCGGTGGTCCCTCGATATTTTCCCGGGTGGGCCCGGTCGGTTGCCATGGTTCCGGTCCTGCGCGAAGCCGTCTGCTGGAACGCCATGTTCGTGCTGCGCCGTCGGGATGTTCCATGACGGTAGGGGTCACCGGGAGCGAGCCCGCCGGGGGAGCGACGGCGACGGAGCGTCCTATGCCGGGCGCGTCCACCATCCGGTGGCGGTGGTTCGCCGCCTGCCTCGGCCTGGTGGCTCTCGCGTTCACCCAGGACCCGGGTCGGATCGCCGCAGACACCAAACTCGACCTCATCGCGAACCCCGGGGCTCTGTTGAGTCGTGCGGGAGACCTGTGGGAGCCACTGGCCTTCTTCGGCCAACTGCAGAACCAGGGATACGGCTATCTGTTCCCGATGGGGCCGTTCTTTTGGATCGGGAACATCCTGGGCACCCCGGAGTGGGTGATTCAGCGCCTGTGGTGGTCTCTGCTCCTCGTCGTCGCCTTCCTCGGCATCGTGCGACTTACGCGACTACTCGGGATCACAGGCTTCTGGCCACGACTCGCGGGTGGGCTGGCGTATGCCCTCGCGCCCCGCATGGTGACCGAACTCGGGGTCCTATCCGTGGAGGTGCTGCCCTTCGCGGTCGCGCCGTGGGTTCTGATTCCGCTCGTGCGTGCCGCCGAAGGCGGGTCGCCGCGGCGATGGTCGGCCTGGTCGGGCGTTGCGATCGCCTGCGCAGGAGGCGTCAACGCGGTCGCGAGTGCTGCTGTGCTTCCCCTTGGAGCCTGGTGGATTCTCACCCGATTCCGCGGACGGCGGCTCGCCTCGATGCTCGGTTGGTGGAGTCTCGCGGTGGTGGCCGCCACCCTGTGGTGGGCGATCCCTCTGCTTGTGCTGGGTCAGTATTCGCCACCCTTCCTGGATTGGATCGAGTCGGCGTCCGTCACGACGTCGATCACGGCTCCCGACACGATCGTGCGCGGAACATCGCAGTGGGTGGCCTACATCTCCGACAGCGGCGGACCGGTCTGGCCGAGCGGATGGGCTCTCGTGACATCGAGTGGTCTGATCCTCGCGACGGGGGTCGTTGCGGCCCTCGGTGCGTTCGGGTTGTCACTACGCGCGACCCCGCACCGCCTCTTCCTGGTCGGCATCCTGCTCATCGGAGTGATCGCGGTCGGCTTCGGCCATGTCGGGCAGATTCCCGGCCTCGGGGCCGATCTGGCGCGAAGCCTGCTCGATGGTGCGCTGGCACCTCTGCGAAACACGCACAAGTTCGACCTGCTCATCCGACTACCGATGGCGATCGGCGTTGCAGCGGCGGTGGCGTGGCTGATGAGTCGAATCAACTCGGCGGCTCGGGATGATCAACGTTGGCGACGGTGGTGGGGAGTGGCGGCTGTCGGAGTGATCGGTCTGTCGTTGATCGCAGGTGCGCAGCCTGCGCTCGCCGGCATGCTCACCCGCGACCGGAGTTTCACGGATATCCCGGTCTACTGGTCCGATGCTGCGTCCTGGCTCGCCGATCAGGAGCAGACAGGACGCGCGCTGCTGCTCCCCAGTGCATCCTTCGGGATCTACACCTGGGGGCGGACGAATGACGAACCCCTGCAGCCACTCGCGACGACCCCCTGGGTTGTGCGTGACGCGGTGCCTCTCTCCGGCGCCGGAGCGATTCGTTGGCTCGATGGCGTGAACGAGCGGCTCACGACCGGACGAGGTGCACCGGGACTGTCCGCAGCCATGGCTCGCGCCGGGGTTTCCTGGATCGTCATCCGCAATGACCTCGATCGTCGTCGTGCCGACTCCAGCCGCAGCGAACTCATCAGGCAGGGCCTGCTGAGATCGGGGGGCTTCGTTCCGGTCGCTTCATTCGGTCCTGTGCTGCCGCCGTATCGGACCGAAACGACGGTGGTCGACGGCGGTCTCGGTGACACCACGGCCGCTGTCGAGATCTGGCGAGTGGTGTCGGGCGAGGGTGGCGGGGATCCTCGCGTCGCACTGCGCCCGGCTGACGAGGTCCTCGTGATGAGTGGCGCCGCAGAGGGCATGTTGGATCTCGCGGACGTCGGGGCACTCGATCCCGGGAGGCCGGTGGTGATGGCGGGGGATGAGCAGCCGCTGGTGGATCAAGGCAATGTCACCCTCAGTGGTGGAATCACTGACTCCTTTCCGCGGAGTGAGGTGAACTTCGGACGGAGCTGGCAGAACAGATCGGGGATCCTCAGCGACGAGGAGGCCTTCCAAGCCGATCGCCGGGTGCACGACTATGAGCCGATCGATCCGGATGGCCGACAGTTCCGCGTCTTCTATGAAGGTGGAACGGTGACCGCATCCTCATCGGCGGCGGACGCCGACGCGCTGTTTGTGCGCGGCATCGGGGGAGGTCCGTTCGCCGGCGTCGATGCTGATCCGTTCACCGCGTGGATGAGCAGCGGGGTCGAGCCGGCACTCGGGCAATGGTGGGAGGTTCGATGGGATGAGGTCCGCGACTTCAGCGGCGAGCCCCTCGCGGTGCGCTTCGTTGCTGATGAGCAACGGCGGGCCGCACCGGCGGCGGTCGAGGTGACCACCGACGCCGGGACTGTCACCACGCGGGTGGAGGCGACGGAGGATGAGCAGTTCATCGCCGTCTCCGAGGGCCCCACGTCATTCCTCCGTGTGACGTTGACGGCCCAGGAGGCCGATTCCCGCGGGTCTGTCTTCGGTATCCGTGACATCGACATCCCGGATCCGCCCTCCAGGATCTATGAGACCGCGGGCGAGGCGCTGGGTGGCCCTCTGGTCTTCACCGCACAGCGCGGCGATTCGGCCGGCTGTCTCACCGTCGGCGGGGTATTCGGTTGCAGCGATTCCTTGATCGCCTACGGAGCGGAGCGCACCGGCATCACTCGACAGTTCGTCGTGGCGCAGGGAGGGGAGTATCGCGTCGGTGTGCGGGTTCGACCGCGCGTGGGGGCGGCCCTGGATGCAATGTTGACGGCGAACGACCCGGCTGCGATCACGGCAGTGGCGACGAGTCAACGAGTCCCCGATCCCGCGGTGCGCCCGCAGGCCGCCGTGGACGGAAGCCTGGAGACATCGTGGATGGCCCAGGTGGGAGACACCCGGCCCGAACTCCGGTTGTCGTGGGCAGCGGCACGAGAAGTGCGTGGCGTTCGGCTCGGCATCAATTCGGCCGTTGCCTCCTCCCGACCGCTGACGGTCACCCTGATCGCCAATGGCATCACGACGACCTCGGTCATCGACGAGGACGGCATCGTGCGCATGCCGACGACGGTGACACGTGCTCTCACCATCCGTTTCGACAACGCATCGACGGTGCGAAGTCTGGATCCCCTGACGGGCACCCTGACCCCATTGCCGATCGCGGTCAGCGAGGTGACGGTGCTGGGGGCGTCCGATCTAGTCAAGGGCCCCGCACCCGCAGCAGTGCTCTCCCTTCCGTGCGGCGATGGTCCCAGCGTTGTCGTGGATGGTGAGACGCTCCTGACCACCGAGGTCTCGTGGACCCCAGGCGAGGCACTGACCGACTCGCTCGTCACGGCGAGACCATGCGGCGGCCGTGTGATCGACCTGCCCGCAGGGACACACCGGCTCCAGGTCGCCTCGTCCCCGGAATTCACGGTCGAATCGGTCCTGCTCGAGCCGGTGGCCCCAGTGGGATCCTCCGCAACTGTCGACACTCCCGAGGTGCTGCGCTGGGGATCCGCCGAGCGGGCCGTCGAGGTGGCCCCTGCGTCGGTGCCGCGAATGCTGGAGGTCACGGAGAATTTCAATCCCGGGTGGACCGCCGAACTCGATGGCGTTGCCCTGACTCCACTCCGCGTCGATGGATGGCGACAGGCCTGGGTGATCCCGCCGGGACAGGGTGGTCAGGTCGACATGGCCTTCGCGCCGAACGGCGCCTACCGGCTAGGGCTCGGGATCGGTGCGCTGGGCCTGCTCGGATTGCTCGTCCTGCTGGTGTGGCCGACGAGGCGCCGATATGGTCCGCAGCCGATGACCGAGAGTCGTGTCGGCCCGGCACTGCTGGCGGGATTGGGGCTCATCGCGAGCGTTCTGCTCGCGGGATTGCCGGGGCTGGCGGTGGGTGCGGTCGGCATCGGCGCCCTGATGTGGGGTGCACGTCGGCACGGCCTTCAGCAGGTTCGTGTGGTGGAGAGTCGAGCCATCCTCGCGGGAGCCTCGATCCTGGTGGCGGGTGTCCTCGCCGCGATGATGCCGTGGCCGGAGCGCCTGGACGCCCCGGGATGGATGATCGGCCTGGCCGCCCTGTTCACGGTGCTGGGGTTGGCTGCGACAGCGGGACCGAACCCGCGCGTCGTCCAGCGCGCCGATGAGTCCAACGCTGGATAGGACGCTCGATGGCGAACCACGAGATGCTCGCGGCGACGACGCTCATGAGGATGGTGGCGGGCCACAGCCACCAGAAGCCACCGGTGAACACGGGGTAGTCGACGATGTCGATGAGCAGCCTCATCAAGACCAGATGCCACAGGAAGATTCCGTACGAGATAGTGCCGAGGTAGACGACCACCGGATGGCGCAGGAGCCGGGCCCAGGCTGACGAGTCATCCCAGCGCCCGAGGAATCCCGGCAGCAGGAGGAAGCCGGCAATCACCGCGAAGCCGGCGTGCTTGACGAGCAACTCGAAGGGCGCCGCGAGGGTGAAGGTCAGCGGGCCACCGATGGGAGTCGCGATGATGATGTAGGCGGCGGCCGCGATGAGCAGGCAGGTCGGGGTATCCCGGGCCAGCGAGCGGACCCGCTCCATCCACGCCGGGGGATCCGGGAGCGACAAGCGGGCGGAGATGACCGCGAGCGCCATGCCGAGGGCGAACCAGTCGAGGAATCCAGGCAGCCAGAAGCCGGTGAGGGTCAGATCGACCGTTCCGACATTCAGCCGGGCGATGTTGAACGCCCATGCCACGGCGACGAGGACGAGGAGCACGGTCAGCTGTCGGCTGCTGCTGGCATCGGCGCGCCCCCGCTTGCGACGACCGGCCAGCCACGCGAGCAGCGGCAGCAGGGCGTAGAAGGACACCTCGGTCGCGAGGCTCCACGTCTGGGTGAGTCCTTCCAGGGAGAACCCCGGCACATAGATGTGGAACATGCCTAGGTGGACCGCCCATGTCGTCCACGACACCGGCTGTATCTCCGGCAGCACGGCGAGGGTGAACACGACCATGAGCCAGTACGCCGGGAGGATGCGCCCGGCACGGCGGACGGCATACCGACCCAGGGCGGGACCGGGCTGGTCGATCATGGCGCCAAGGGCCCAGGGTCGATAGAGCAGGAACCCCGAGAGGACGAAGAAGAGGGTCACCCCGAAGTCCATCCGGCCCAGCAGCGGCCCGACGACGGGGGTGAAGATCTCGGCGGTGGTGAAGGCAACATGGGTTGTCAGCACCATGAGGGCCGCGATGGCCCGATAGCCGTCGAGAAGCGGAAACACGCCCCCATCATGTCGGGTTGATCACCGCAGGGCGCCTTTTTACGGTACGGTCCACCCTCAGGAAAGGGACTGACGGGTGCGCCTGCCCTCGGAAAGACCTGATCCGACCGACCAGGGAGGGAAATCGATGAGGCGTGGTGTAGGGATCGTTCTGATCGGACTGGGCGTGTTCCTCGTCGTCCTCGCGGCGCTGCTGCGCTTCACCGTCGTGCCGGCGATCGCCAAGGCGCCGCTATCCCCGGGCGAGGACACCGGCGGTGTGACACAGACCGACCAGAACGGCGTCGCCGCCGTGCTGCTCGATCCCGCGACCCTGACCGAGCGCACTGATGTGCCGCTGACCGCGACGCGCTTCACCCGCGGTGACGTGCCGGCCAGCCAGACCTCCGAGGCTCTTGCCGACGACCTCGCGATCTACGAATCCTTCATCCGGACCGAGGACAACACCGGCACCGTCGTAACCGCATCGACGATCCGCGTGGCCTTCGACCGCGTGACGTCGGAGTTGTCTAACTGCTGCGGGGCCAACTACGACGGCCAGGAGATCGAGTTCGCCGGGATCAACCCGCTGAAGTTCCCGATGTTCACCGAGCCGAAGGAATACCGCTACTTCGATGCCACCCTCGAGGAGGCTGTGCCGATCCAGTACGTCGGCACCGAGGATCTCGAGGGCCTGAGCGTCTATCGCTTCGAGCAGACCATTGAGGCTCGCCAGATCGGTACCCTCGAGGTCCCCGGTGATCTCGTGGGCTTCCCCCTACCGACCTTCGTGGCCCCTCGCTACTACGCCAATGAGCGAACCCTCTGGGTGGAGCCGACGACCGGCGCCATCGTGAAGGGCGAGGAGCGTCAGGTGCAGACCCTGCGCGGCCCGGACGGCACTGACAAGGTGACCGTCATCGACGCGGTAGTCGGGACCAGCGCCAGCGAGGTGAGCGAGGGAGTCTCCACGGCGAGCTCACTGGCCTCGCAGATCAGGCTGTTCAACGACACCCTGCCGCTGATTGGCGGGATTGTCGGCATCGTCTTGCTGGTGGTGGGAATCATCCTGGTGGCGATCCGTCCTCGGAGGGCGTGACCACCCCGCGTTGACCGTGGGGAGCGTCGGCTCGTATCCTGACCGGGCGCTTTCGGGTCCGCGCTGGTCCCAGACCTAGGGGTCCCGCGGCGTCTTGGATCGACATTCGTTCGTGGCTTGCCGCGATCACGAGGTGGCAGCCAGGGCACCGGGCCGGATGGCGTTCGTCGACCCACCCATCCCTTCGGAGCATCTCCTGTGACGTCCCTGTCCACTACGACTACCGATCCCGCCGCGACCACCACCCCCCAGGTCGCCGTCAACGACATCGGCACCGCTGAGGAATTCCTCGCCGCCATCGACTCCACGATCAAGTACTTCGACGATGGCGACATCGTCGAGGGCGTGATCGTCAAGGTGGATCGCGACGAGGTCCTGCTCGACATCGGCTACAAGACCGAGGGCGTCATCCCCTCCCGCGAGCTGTCCATCAAGCACGATGTCGACCCGAACGAGGTCGTCAATGTCGGTGATCATGTCGAGGCCCTGGTCCTGCAGAAGGAGGACAAGGAAGGTCGGCTCATCCTGTCCAAGAAGCGCGCTCAGTACGAGCGGGCCTGGGGCACGATCGAGAAGATCAAGGAAGCGGACGGCGTCGTCGAGGGAGCGGTTATCGAGGTCGTCAAGGGCGGTCTCATTCTCGACATCGGCCTGCGTGGCTTCCTTCCCGCATCCTTGGTCGAGATGCGCCGCGTGCGCGATCTGCAGCCCTATGTGGGCAAGACCCTCGAGGCGAAGATCATCGAGTTGGATAAGAACCGCAACAACGTCGTTCTCTCTCGTCGTGCGTGGCTCGAGCAGACCCAGAGCGAGGTCCGCCACACCTTCTTGACCCAGTTGGGCAAGGGACAGATCCGCAGCGGAGTCGTCTCCAGCATCGTCAACTTCGGAGCCTTCGTCGATCTCGGCGGAGTCGACGGTCTCGTGCACGTCTCCGAGCTGTCCTGGAAGCACATCGACCATCCCTCCGAGGTCGTCGAGGTGGGCCAGGAGGTCACCGTCGAGGTGCTTGACGTCGATATGGATCGTGAGCGCGTCTCCCTGTCGCTTAAGGCGACCCAGGAGGATCCCTGGCAGCACTTCGCCCGCACCCATCAGATCGGCCAGGTCACTCCCGGTCGCGTCACCAAGTTGGTTCCCTTCGGCGCGTTCGTGCGGGTCGAAGAGGGCATCGAGGGTCTGGTGCACATCTCCGAACTCGCCGAGCGACACGTGGAGATCCCCGAGCAGATCGTGCAGGTGGGTGACGAGATCTTCGTGAAGGTCATCGACATCGACCTCGAGCGACGCCGCATCTCCCTGAGCCTCAAGCAGGCGAACGAGTCGGGGTCGAGCGAATCCCCGATGGAGGAGTTCGATCCCTACCTCTACGGCATGGCGCCGGCGTTCGACGAATCCGGCAACTACATCGGTCCCGAGGGCTTCGACCCCGAGACCGGCGAGTGGAAGGCCGGCTTCGAGGATCAGCGGACCGCGTGGGAGAAGGAGTACGCCGACGCCCACGCCCGCTGGGAAGCACACCGCAAGCAGGTGGACGAGGCTCGGACTGCGGATCAAGCAGCCATGCTCGAGTCCGGCGAGGTGCCGTCGAACTACTCCTCCGAGGCAGCGAGCGAGGACTCAGGAACGCTCGCCACGGATGAGGCGTTGCAGGCCCTGCGCGACAAGCTCACCGGGGACGACTGATTCGACCGATCACCGATCTGCAGCGAACGGTCGCGCCGTTCGAGGTCGTTGCTGAGTACTCACCTAGTGGGGATCAGCCAGAAGCGATCGAGCAGTTGTCGCAGCGCATCGAGGCGGGGGAACGTGATGTTGTCCTCCTGGGTGCGACAGGCACGGGCAAGAGTGCGACTGCGGCCTGGCTGATCGAGCGATTGCAACGGCCCACCCTCGTGATGGCGCCGAACAAGACGCTGGCTGCTCAGTTGGCGCAGGAGTTCACCGAACTCCTGCCGAATAATGCGGTGGAGTACTTCGTCTCCTACTACGACTACTACCAGCCCGAGGCGTACGTCCCCACAACGGACACCTATATCGAGAAGGACTCCTCAATCAATGAGGAGGTCGAGCGACTTCGGCATTCGGCGACGAATTCCCTGCTGACACGTCGCGATGTCGTCGTGGTCGCGACGGTGTCGGCGATCTACGGCCTGGGTACCCCCCAGGAGTATGTGGACCGGATGGTGCGTCTGAAGGTCGGTGAGGAGCATGACCGGGACGCGCTGTTGCGTCGGTTCGTCGATATCCAGTACGCCCGTAACGATCTGTCCTTCGAACGCGGGACGTTTCGAGTTCGCGGTGACACGATCGAGGTATTCCCGGTTTATGAGACCCACCCGGTGCGCATCGAAATGTTCGGGGATGAGATCGAACGATTGATGACACTCCATCCGGTGACCGGCGAGATCGTCACCGAGGA
This sequence comes from uncultured Bifidobacteriaceae bacterium, assembly GCA_964626275.1. GTDB lineage: Bacteria > Actinomycetota > Actinomycetes > S36-B12 > S36-B12 > M55B157. The sequence continues at coordinate 10,240 of CAZVCZ010000054.1, forward strand.
TGCCGAGGTCGCGATCTTCCCCGCTACCCACTACGTCGCGGGGCCCGAGCGGATGCGCCAGGCGATCGAGGGGATCGAGGCGGAACTCGCCGAGCGACTCGAGGAGCTAGAAGGTTCCGGTCGACTGCTAGAAGCGCAGCGACTGCGGATGAGGACCACCAACGACCTGAAGATGATGCGTGAGATGGGCATCTGCTCCGGG
>CAZVCZ010000055.1:0-1654 GCA_964626275.1 uncultured Bifidobacteriaceae bacterium
GCCCAATCACACGAGCAGCGAACACTCCTGGTTCGTCGAAGCACTGCAGACTCCCCCCGGCACCGGAATCTGGAGTCGCTACCACTGCGTGCGGGGGCGAGGCCCGAACGGGGAGGAACCACCCAATGACTGGCTCAGCGTCTTCGGCGGATTGGCCTGGACGCAGATCCCGGATCCGAGCACCGGAGAGCCCAGCGGCTGGTGGTATCTCCACCTGTTCGATTCCGCCCAGCCGGATCTGAACTGGAACGACCCGGAGGTCTGGAATGAGCATGAGCGGGTGCTGCGCCACTGGTTCGACCGCGGAGTCGACGGGTTCCGGATCGATGTCGCTCACGGGCTGGTGAAGACCGAGGGCTATCCAGATTCGGGAGAGCACCCGGACATGTACGGACTGGAGAACGAGGTGCTTGTTCTCCCGCAGTGGGATCAGCCGGGAGTGCACGACATCTACCGCGCCTGGCGTCGGGTCGCAGACTCCTACGATCCACCGCGCGTATTCTGCGGCGAGGTCGTCGTGGCGACACCGGAATCCCACTCGATGTACCTCCGCCCCGATGAGTTGCACACGGCCTTCAACTTCCACTATCTGCGTAGCCGTTGGGAGGCAGCGCACCTGCGCGAGGTGATCGACCACTCCCTGGAGACCGCTGCACAGGTGGGGGCGCCCTGCACCTGGGTGTTGAGCAACCACGACATCCGCCGGCATGCGACGCGACTGGCGCCAGAGACTGGCGACGATGTCGCTGATGCGACTCGCGGATTGGCGCGGGCGCGTGCGGCAAGCCTGATCATGCTGGCCCTGCCCGGCTCTGCCTACCTGTATCAGGGCGAGGAGCTTGGGCTGCCCGAGGTCGTGGATATCCCCGACGACAAGCGCGAGGATCCGACCTTCCACCGGACCAATGGCGAGGTCGTCGGCCGCGATGGCTGTCGAGTCCCCATCCCCTGGCGCACCACCGGTGCGTCCTTCGGCTTTTCCGACACGGGGGCGTCCTGGCTTCCTCAACCGGAGTACTTCGGCGAACTCAGCGTCGAGGCGCAGACGGGCGCGGCAGGATCCACCCTTGAGATGTATCGCGAAGCGCTTCGTCTACGTCACCAGTTGAGTCTGGGTGAGGGAACTCTCTCGTGGCTGGACTCCCCCGAGGACACCCTGGCCTTCACCATCAACAACGTCACCGTCGTCGCCGCCATGGGCGAGCAATCCCTCGCCTGGCCGGCCGCTGAACTCCTCCTGGCCAGTTCCCCCGACGTGGTGATCGTCGATGGCCAGGTGACCCTGCCCCCCGACACCGCCGCCTGGATCAGCGGACGACGGTGAGGCTGGTGCGATCGAGCGCACCGGGGACTCGCACGTAGATCTGTCCGCGCACCGTCGTCAATCTCTTCCATCCGGTCCGGGTGGTCGCCGCGATCCGGGAACTGTCCGCGGTAAGCATGCCGAGCATCCGCGCGGTGTGGAGCACCCGCATGGGGAGCCCACCGAAGGATGGCCGGGCCCAGATCTCCTCGGCCAGGGCATCTGCGTCTACCGCAGACACCGACCGTGCCTTGAATTCCGCAATCGCCGCCTCGACCTCGGGCATGACGTCGCCCGCCACTCCCTGCAGCGGCAGGTGCCAGCCATCGCCGGGAGGCAGCACGGCGAGGT
>CAZVCZ010000055.1:1664-10112 GCA_964626275.1 uncultured Bifidobacteriaceae bacterium
TCATCGTGGTCCGCTGTCATCACCATGGTGGCGAGGTCGGCGGTGCCGGGGACAGGGTCGGGGAGCATCAAGGTCACCGCACCCGCCTCGGGTTCACCGAAACCCATCTGCGCTGCAGGAATCGTCATGTCGGCTGTTGCAGCGGAGCCCATCAGCGGGAGTTGCACATAGCTCAAAACTCCGGTCGGTGGTGCCGCAAAGACACCCAGGCGATCCGTCTCGATGATCAGCCGCACCGTTGCGCGCGCGTTCCAGCGCAACTGTCGGGCGAGATGGGACTGAAGGAGTCGCGCTTCGCGTTCGGGCAGGCCAAGGGAGGAGGTGGTCACCGTCGCCGGACCGTTCACAACTCCTCCTTCTCCTCCTCGCGCAAGCCACCCTCGAGCCAATGCCTTACTTCCTTGCTCATCGGCTTGGACTTCTCCGTAGCCCGATCGAAGAACACCATCACCGTGCTCGCTCGGGCTGCGAGCGTGCCATCGCTGTCCCAGACGATCGCCGCCACAGTGAAGGACGACGTGCCGATCTTGTCGATCCACGTCTCCACGATCACTGGTTCGACACCGCCGGGCAGCGGAGCGATGTAGTCGATCTCCTGGTGCGCCACCACCAGGGGAGCCGCCTCTACTTTCTCGCGCCCCAACAAGGTCAGCAACCTGAGACGGGATTCCTGGAGGTAGTCGTAGTACACGACGTTGTTCACGTGCCCCAGGAGGTCTAGGTCAGAAAACCGCCGCTCGATGGGGATGCGATGGACTGCCACGCCCGTCGCCTAGTCCCGGGTGAGCTTGCGATAGGTCGCCCGATGGGGTCGGGCCGCCTCCGCGCCCAGACGCTCGATCTTGTTCTTCTCGTAGGACTCGAAGTTGCCCTCGAACCAGAACCACTGGGAATCACCCTCGTAGGCGAGGATGTGGGTGGCGATGCGGTCGAGGAACCAGCGGTCGTGGGAGGTGATGACCGCGCAGCCGGGGAACTCCAGCAGCGCCTTCTCCAGGGAGCCGAGGGTCTCGACATCGAGGTCGTTCGTCGGCTCGTCGAGCAGCAGCAGGTTGCCACCCATCTTCAACGTCAGCGCGAGGTTCAAGCGGTTCCGCTCGCCGCCGGAGAGCACCCCGGCCGGCTTCTGCTGATCGGGGCCCTTGAATCCGAACGCCGACACATAGGCACGCGAGGGCATCTCGACATTGCCGACCTTGATCCAGTCCAGTCCGTCGGAGACAACCTCCCAGACGTTCTTGGTGGCATCGAGTCCAGCTCGGGACTGGTCGACATAGGACAGCTTCACCGTGTCGCCGACCTTGATCTCACCGGAGGTCGGTAGTTCAGCCTTGTCATCGGATCCACCCTGGGCGGCCGCAACGATCATCCGGAACAGTGTCGTCTTGCCCACACCGTTCGGTCCAATGATGCCGACGATTCCGTTGCGCGGCAACGTGAATGACAGGTCGTCGATGAGCAACCGGTCGCCGAAACCCTTGGTGAGGTGATCGACCTCGACCACGACATTGCCCAGCCGCGGGCCCGGTGGGATCTGGATCTCCTCGAAGTCGAGCTTGCGGGTCTTTTCCGCTTCCGCCGCCATCTCCTCATAGCGATCGAGGCGAGCGCGGCTCTTAGTCTGGCGGGCCTTCGCGTTCGAGCGCACCCACTCCAACTCATCGGTGAGGCGCTTGTGCAGCTTTGCGTCCTTCTGCCCCTCGACCTTCAACCGCGCAGCCTTCTTCTCCAGGTACGTGGAGTAGTTGCCCTCGTACGGATAGGCACGACCGCGGTCGAGTTCGAGGATCCACTGCGCGACATTGTCGAGGAAGTAGCGGTCGTGGGTGATCGCGACGACTGTGCCGGGGTACTTCTCCAGATGCTGCTCGAGCCACTGCACGCTCTCGGCATCGAGGTGGTTGGTCGGCTCGTCGAGCAGCAGCAGATCGGGCTTCGACAGCAGCAGCTTGCACAGGGCCACACGGCGCTTCTCACCGCCGGAGAGGACCGAGACATCGGCGTCGGGAGCGGGGCAGCGCAGGGCGTCCATCGCCTGCTCGAGCTGTGAGTCCAGGTCCCACGCCCCGACATGGTCGATGGCCTCCTGCAGGGTGCCCATCTCGGCCATGAGGGCGTCGAAATCGGCATCCGGGTCGGCCATCGCCACGGAGATCTCGTTGAAGCGATCCACCATGGCCTTGGTCTCGGCGACCCCCTCTTCGACGTTCTCCAGGACCGTCTTTGACTCGTCGAGTTCGGGCTCCTGCATGAGGATGCCCACGGTGTAGCCGGGCGAGAGCATCGCGTCACCATTCGAGATCGTCTCCACCCCGGCCATGATCTTCAGCAGGGTCGACTTGCCGGCCCCATTCGGGCCGACGACGCCGATCTTGGCGCCGGGAAGGAACGACAGGGTGACGTCATCGAGGATGACCTTGTCGCCATGAGCCTTGCGTGCCTTTGCCAGGGTGAAAATGAACTCTGCCACGAGGCGCGACCCTACCCCGTTCCCCGTCGAACCGACGAATCCATGGCTGCCCAAGATGCGCCCGGAGACGAGGAGGAGGAGCATCGTCTTCATGGTCAGCCTGGCGCCTCCGCGGGTCCTCCCGCTCCCCGAGACGGGCACTGCTCGCGCGGTGCTCATCATCGGTCCGGTCGCCGCCGGCCTGGCGATCCTCGCCAGCCTGCTCGGACAGGTGCCCTCAACGACCCTTGAGGTCCCCGGCTGGGCTCTCGCGGTCGCGATCATTGCGCTCGCGGTGGGCATCCCCCACGGCGCGGTCGATCACCTCATGCTGCCGCGACTGCCCCGCGGATCACGGCTCCTCGGCCTCGCCGCGGCCTACCTCGCGATCGCCGCCGCCGCTACCGCCGCAATCCTCATCGCTCCCGGACCCGCCTTCGTCGTCGTCATCGCCATGACGGTGTGGCATTTCGGCAGCGGCGATGTCGAGGCGTGGCGCACCCTCACCGGTGACCCGGCTCGTCCCCGTGGCTGGCAGCGCCTCGTCTTGATCATCGCCGCGGGTGGCGCACCGGTCGTGCTGCCGCTGACCTCACCCGCCGCCATGACCACCCTCGCCACCCTGCACCCCTCGCTGGGATCGGTCTGGTCGGCCCCGGGCACGACTGTCCTTCGCGTGATCGTGCTCGCCGCCGTCGTGATCGCCGCCATCATGCTCCTGCAGGCGGCCCGCCCCATGGCCGCGATCCACCTGGGCATCCTCGCCGCACTCGGCATCTTCGCCTCGCCGCTCCTCGCCTTCGCGGTGTACTTCGGCGCGTGGCATGCCCTCCGCCACACCGCGCGGCTCGCGGAACTGCGCTACGGAACGCTGACCTGGGCGGGCATCGGGCGCATCACGGCGCTGGGCCTACCCGCTCTCATCGCCACGGTCATCGCCGTGGGCGTCCTTGTCGTCATGACCGGTTCGCTCGATGCCCTGGCGCCATGGCTGTTCGTGGGCCTCGCGGTCGTGTGGGGCCTGACCGTTCCGCACATGACGCTGGTCGAGTGGTTCGACCGTCGCCGTTTCCGGCTCTGATCGGCTAAGGGAGTGTGACGAGCGCAGCGTCACCCTCCATGACGATCGCCACGGTCGTTCCGTCCTCTATCAGCTCATAGTCCTCGGGGCTCACCACCGCGATCGGCACCTGCGTTCCGTACAGCTCCGCGGCCACCAGCGCGCCGGTGGCGATGATGCCGTCGGGTTCGGTGAGGATGATGCCCGCCGGTGCGAGGCCGAGGCGGATCAGCTCGGCGAGCACATAGGTGCCTGAACTCGAACCACGGCCGGTGCGCATCACCAGCACCCGGTCGGTGACCGTCGCCCCGTGTTGAGGGTGGTGGACGTCGATGATCGTGCCCTCCGGCCCGATCCCACCCCAGAACGACACCGGCTCGTCGAGCTTGATCACGGCGGCCTGCGCTTCGCCCGAGGTGACCCGGGTTCCGGTGATGGTGGTCACGTGAACAACTCCCGGTTCCATTCGATGCGCCCCGTCGTCGCTGAAGTCACGCATTCGTTCAACGTGGCAAGCACGACGTCGATGCCGAGATTGCCCGGCGCGTAGTGCGCCCACTTCCCGGAGTTCGTCATGACCGCGCGGGTGCCCGGCCGCAGGATCGAGGTGACATAGGTGCAGGTGTCGAGCACGAAGGTCACTCCCCACTCCTCGAGTGGCGCGATGATCCCGCGTCGCTCGCATTCGGCGAACACCGAGCGACCGGTGGAGATGTAGAACGCGACACCCTCGGCGAGCGGCGGTCCGCCGATGATGGCGTCATAGGCCTCGACGATCTCGTCGACCGAGGCGTGCGGGGTGCCGAGGCTCACCGCATCGAGGCGCTCCTCGCGGGCCGTCGACAACTCCTGACGGGCCGCATTGAGTCGCTGTGCGGTGATGTGGTGCACGGGAGCGTCGGTATTCGGGCCCAGCGCCGCCTCAAGGGTCGGGGCCTCGGGTGTGCGCCCGACGACATGGAAGAGCGCGACTCCCCCGGACGATGCCGCCGCCGCACCGACCGCCTTCAGCGCGTCCTCGCTCACATCGGCGGGAAGGCCGACGAACACGGGATTGGCCGTGGTCGCGATTGCTCCGGCGAGATAGCCGAGAACGGGATAGGTGACGTCGAGGGCGAGTGTTTCCTCCGACAGGCTCGTGCAATCCAGGACCACATCGCCGTAGCGGTGCTCATCGAGGTGTAACCCACCTGCCGGTGCCTTGCCCGTGATGGCTGCAGCGAGATCGACGAAATCCCCGTATCGATCCGTCCTCGCGCCCAGGACGGAGTTGGCGAACACGATCGCGTTCGACTCCGCCCAGGCGATGTGGCGACCCACCTCGGGGCGGGAATCCATCTGGTACGGCGCACAGGTCCACGTCTGGCGACACCCGAGATCGACATAGGCCTGCATGAGATCCCGTCCACCTTGCGCGACCCACTTCTCCCGCTCGGTGTTCTGCAGGATGAGAGTGGGGTGGATGAGGTCTACCGAGCCCACGTTCACAGTCGTCGGGACAGCGACCTTCCCACCGAGTTCGACCATCTTCTGGGCGTAGTCCAATCCTGCCTGGCCGTAGAAGATGCACCCATCGATGTGGACGGAATCGATGTCGACGAGCTGCTGCGCGCCGCGGATTCGGCCGATCTCGGTCACGATGCGCATCGATAGGGCCACCGCAGGTCCCTGCTCCCCCGCCAGCATGGCCTGCTCCTCGGGAGTCAGGGTCAGTGTCACCCGCGCAACACTAGCCATCACTCCCCGGACGGCCATCACTCCCCGGACGGCGATCACTCCCCGGACGGTTGCCGATCAGGCCACCTGCGCGTCGCGCTCCATCACGTCGGCGACCTCCTGCAGCGCCCGCTCCTCCTGTCGAATGGCCGCGGCACCCTTGTTCATGCGGAACTGGGTGGCTCCGCGGGACAGGTCCGGCCCCACCGTGCTGGCGATGATCTCGAAGTACGTGACCGTCCGCACGGACCCCGAACCCTGTGCCTCTCCACCTCCCTGACTGTCGACGACCTCCACGGTGTTCGAGCGCAATCGGCCGCTGACGACCACCGGTGACCCCTTGCTCACCGACTCCACGACATTCTCCGCCAGCGTCCCGAAGCAGATGACGTCGATGAAGACTGTGTCCCCATTCACCCAGGTGCCATCCGGCTCACGGCGGCGCTGGGTGTTCGCCAGCCGGATGATGGTGCGGGACTTCTTGCCGTTGCCCCCGCTGAATCGCGGATCGAACACGACGTTGCCGTTCATGGTGATCTCGTTGATGTTCATCTGCAGCCTCCCGTGGGCCAGGTCCAGGATGATCCGACGGTCGGATCTGCCCCGACCCTGCGATCGGCCCGTTCATCCCGCCATCACCTCGCCCGGTTCTGTGCACATCCGCCTGAGTTCGAGGCTGGGGAAACACGGGCGCACACCGCTGATGACACAATCGACCCCGCAGCAACACCGTAAGCGCCCGTAGCTCAACGGATAGAGCAACCGGTTTCTACCCGGTCGGTTGGGGGTTCGAGTCCCTCCGGGCGCGCCTTCGCCAATCGCTAGCGGGCGGTGGCCATCTCCATGGCCTCGGCGACCCACAGCGACCAGGCCGGATCAGGCAGCCATGCCTCCTCGCCCCGAACGGCGACGGAGAACTGCTCGATCATCACCTGATAGGGGTCCACCGGAGCAAATTGCTCGATCACCTCATCGGCACCATCCCCGATGCTCACCTGACTGGCCGCCTTGTAACTGGTGAACGCGTCGGGGCCGATGAAGTCAATCACTCCGGTCGATCCAGCAATCCGCAGCGCTTGATGCTCGGGTCCGGCAATCGAGGCCAGGACCGCAATGCGACCCGCCGCCCCTGGGCCAGAGAAACCGAAGGCGCATTCCACCGTGAGATCGACCCCACCATCCGCGCGGGCCACCCGCGTTTCGGCGAGGTGTAGCGGCGCCGCCGATGTCGCCCAGGCCGCGGCGGTGAGGGGGTAGCAGCCAACATCGAGCATCGCTCCACCACCGCGCGCGGGATCGAGTCGATAGTTGTCCGCGGGAACTCCATCGAAACTGAAGGCCCCGCGAACCGCATGCACCTCTCCGATGTCACCGGCACGAACCAACGCCATAGCCCGCTGGGTGCGCGGATGCCAGAGGTTCCAGGTCGCCTCGACGAGCAATCCGCCGTACGCAGCCTCGGCGTCCCGCATGCGCATCGTGGAAGCCGGATCGAGGCCGAGCGGCTTCTCGCACAGCACCGGCTTGCCCGCGGCGAGCGCAGCGATGGCCCACGGCTCGTGACCGGCGTTGTCGAGGGCGATGTAGATCGCATCGACATCCTCATCGTCGATGACGGCGGCGTAGTCGTCGTAGCTGCGCCCCGCGGGCTCGAGCGACTGCGCACGAGTGACATCTCGGGCACCCACTGACTGCAACACTGCGTCATCCGCAGCGTGGATCGCCGGAGCGATGGCCTCGCGCGCGATCCAGCCGGCACCGAGCAGGCCCCAGCGAACGGGGCTACTCATGCCGGAACGACCGGGGCGCCGTCCTTCAGCGCGGACCGCTCGGCCGCCTCGAGCATCGAGACCACCCGGCGAGACTGGGCGGCGGTGACCGTCATGGGCAGGCCTTCGTGCAGTAGATCGGCGAGTTGCTGGTGGAACTCGCCGACCGCGGCCGGGGCGCCAGGGACCTGGGACACCCGCCCGTCCGGGCCGTGCAGCCACAGTTCCGGTGGCGAATCAGCCGGGGCGAGCGAATCCTCGTCGAGGGTGCCGATGGGGCTGCGCGCAATGACCTTCTCGCGTCGCCAATCCCCGATCAGTCCAGCCTTCGTCCCGGCCAGATACCAGCGGGGCTTCAAGGCTGCAGCGAGGTCGGAATAGATGAAGGTGGCCTCGCGACCATCCGAGTAGTGCAACGTCATCCGGGAGTGATCGGCATTAGTGACGTCGTGCCACATGCGCTTGTGGTTGCGTGCGGTGACGTAGTCGACCTCACCAGGCATGAGCGCGAGCACCTGATCGACGATGTGAGAGCCCCAGTCGAACAGCGCGCCACCGGACACATCAGCATCGGAATGCCAGTAGTTGCAGGGGTGCTGATAGGCCCCGACGAAAGCTTCGAGGTGGAACACCTCACCGAGATCACCGGAGTCGATGAGGTTGGCGATGGCCCGGAAGTCCGGGTCGAATCGCCGGTTCTGGTACACCACGAGTGTCTTGCCCCTCGCCTGCGCAGCCTCGATGGCGGCGTCGCATTCCGCGGTCGTCAACGCCATGGGCTTTTCCAGCACGACATGCTTGTTGGCCTCGATGAGGTCGAGTGCCCACTGTCCATGTGTATTCGGTGGGGTCGACACGATGACAAGGTCGACATCCTCCGCATCGCGCAGCGCCAGGGGATCGTCGGTTGTCGCCACGCCGGGGGTGAAGGATTCAGCGACCGCGCGCCGATCAGCGGACAGGTCGCACACCATCGCCAGGTCGAGGCCGTCGGTCGCGCGGATGGCACCAGCATGCTCATGCCCGATGGCGCCGTAGCCGAGGAGTCCGATGCGGATCACCTCGGTAGCAGCGGGCGCACGCTCGGTCATGCGGTGAAGCAGACGATGGATGAGTCGCAAGAACCGGGGGTCGGACCAGGTCGAGGCTTCCAGCCCGAGGCCGAGCCGCGCGGTCGCCGAGGATGAGTCCCAGGTCATCACGGGCAGGTCGGTAAAGGCCATATTCGCGGTGGCGAGCACCTCGCCAGGCTGACCGGCGAGGGCCAGCACCCGGTCATCGACGATCACATCATCAGCGAGACCGAGGCCACGGGGCCGGATGCGCACCTCGTGGCGTGGGGATGCCGTCGAGGCTGCGACCCCGGGGCCGAAACCGAGCACGGGCAGACCGCTCAGGTCATGCCGGTCCCGTACCGAGCCGATCTCCAACGTCTGCTCCAGGAGGAGGGCGGC